>CAZFJO010000383.1:0-3336 GCA_964518915.1 uncultured Saprospiraceae bacterium | reverse complement strand
GTCTTGCATTGTGGAATAATGGCGAAAGATCATTTGAAGACCCTATACCCACTGGTGAAATTCTAAATAGCGTCGAAATTTCTTACCAAGTGGCTTGTGATGCTGGTAATTATGACGTTTATTTAAATAATGAGTTGGTAGGTAGCGCACTATCACCAGGCGATAACTGTTTGTGCGAATGTGGAGTAGCATCTACTACAATGAGCACTGTTTTCGCAGATGGTATACCTGGCTATGTTTATGGTGGAACTAACACGATCAGAATCGATTTTGAAGTTGGTACAATTGCATGTGTTTACTACGCGGATATGCTATTTGATTCTGCCTTGCCTGCAGCTCTGGTACCTACACTTTCACAATGGGGAATAATAGCACTAATTTTATTGTTCCTGATTTTTGGTATCGTAAATATCAAGAATTACAGCGCAAGAAAGAATATTGTAAAAATCGTAGATTAATTTAGGTTTAGCCAGATTAAAATAATCCTTTTGATAAATCGGCACAGCAACCTACAATTTGATGTGCCGATTTAATATTTTACAACTCGTAATAACTTCTAAGCAAAAGAATTCGCTGATTTAAGTTTTGATACAAGCCACTAAGGCTCAAACAATCGAAATTAAATTGTTTGGAACCTGCTTGTAAAGGCTAAAGTTAATTTTAGGAATCATGATTTTACAAATTAGAAAATGTATTGCTCTAGGTTTCGTCATTCTATTCATTGCAATTGTTTTTACTTCTTGTTTTAGTGCAGAAACTAAAACGCAAATTGCTGAATACAAAGAATTAAGAAAAGGAGTAAAAGCTAATTGTACCGATTTGGAAAATCTAATTGAATAAAGAATGAATTCTCGGTATAGTCGGGATTTTAAAGATATGAATGAATACTTATCAATTGTGACGAATTGTACACCATTCCAATTACTTCTTTTACTTGATCTTTCTTTTGTCTACAGTTTCAACATTTGGAGTTATTCATTAAAATTTATTTCAGTACTGTAAATCATAGTACTAATTCTTACTCTAGATTTAGCAATATTGTTATTAAAACATATCGTAGAGACGGGCTAAATTCCTTTTCAGAAATATATTTAGGGGATCTAAAACAAAAGCTTAGACATCCAATATTGTATTGTTATTCTGTTAAATTCAAAAATTGAATTTAACAGAATCCTATACTCAACAAAAGCCCAACCTTTGTGGATTCGATTCCAAAAAAAAAAGCTTGCGCAAAAAAACATTTGCGCAAGCGAGATAGATAATCTAATTCCCTACATAGTAGTGAATCTCTTTAATCCACAATCAGGATTTTCTGAGATACGGAAGGATATTCCTTAATCCGTATAAAGTATAGCCCTGATGTAAGACCATTTCTTTTAATCGTAATCTTCCCTTCTTTTTCTGGTTTTTCAATCCATAATTTATCAACAATTTCTCCTACGCTATTATAAATATCAATCGTAAGATTTTCCTTGTCGAAGCCCCTGTATGATAATATGGTTACGTCAGAAAATGGATTAGGGCTTACAGATTGAATCAAGAAGTTTTCATCCAGATGCTTATCTAAGAACAACTCTATAGGCACTATCTTATTGTCTGAAAGATAAGCTTCAGCTGTTAATGCATCATCCATATCTATAGCGTGCATAGAACCTGGAAGATCAACAGTAAACAACAACTCCTCTTCTGCATCGAATGCATCGTACTTATCCCACGATATAGAAAGAATGCCATTCTCTATAAAGACATTAGATTCTTTTATACCGACCCATTCAATGTCACCTTTCTCTATGCCAGGCACCGAAATACTAAACTGGAATCCATCCATTTCTGTAATTCGAGGGATGGTAAATAAGAGTTGACCATTAACTTCTGTCACTTTTAATTCAGCACTGATTACATTTCGAGTGTCTAGGTTTTCCCTCACTGACTGGAACCCACTATGACTGACATCTCCTATTTTTATACCCAGAAAATCTTGCTTCATAGGATCATATTCTGACAAGAAATTATAGACATCTAATTCTACGTCATAGACATCTTGGAGTTCAATTTCTGCACGCATAGGAATAAATCTCCACGCATAATTTCTTCTGAGTTCCTTGTCTTTACCTAAAATAAGTCTTCTTAATTCAAGAATATCAACTGCCGTTATGGAATGAGAATCATTAACATCTCCAGCTATCATCTGTCGGATGTCAAGGAAGGGTTCGATACCGAGAATGTGTCTATGTATCAACACTACATCCAAGGTAGAAATCCCTCGTTTATGCTCATCGTCTTTATATAGATGAATCTTATAATTTTCTTCCACTGGCAATCTATCGAATGCATAAAGACCTTCTTCTGTATCCATCTGATCCATAATCTCAGCATTGCGATCATAAATCTTCACATCGACACCTTGCAAGATTTCTTCACCCGCTTCTCTTACTTCTCCAGCAATAGAGGTCATCGGAATCTCATCGCAATTCTCTGTTGTTCTAGTTACTACAAGATGGGTAAGACATGAACTGCCGACGTCACTAGCATCCCATACATATAAGGTAATAGGAATCGTATCTTTCATCTTGTCTCCTAGATCTTCACACGATATATACATGCTTGTAGAGTCTCTATCTTCCGAGAAAGATAATGTCACTGGCATACTACAATCGTCATAACTACCTCTATCGAAATCCGACGCCCACAGCGTAGAACCTCTACCCGCTCCTACTGATGTGCTTACACCATTGAGGCAATAAGGTACTGGAGGCTTGCAATCTTCAATGACAATTCTCTGGTCACATATATCTACATTACCGCATCCATCCCACACCTTCCAGACAACTTCATGAGTACCTATAGGAAGGATTTCAGAATAAGAATTTCCTTCTCCTGTATAATCAACAGTACCATCTCTATCCACATCTATTTCATACGCATATGACAAGAGTTCTACTGGTGTGCAATCATCGGTTGCTACAAGCGTATAACTTACCATTTCTTCACATGAAAAATGTGCACAGATATCTAGGTTATCGCACTCCCTAATTCTAGGTGCAATTTCATTGAATACCCTTATCTCTTGCTCATATGTCCAGAATTGATGCTCATCACTACAGAGATTGGTAAGTGTCCATTCTCTCTTGATCTTAAAGCATCCATCACTCTTAGAGTTAAATGTATAGTCTACATAATCTATTCCTATGGCGTCACAAGGGAATCCGATTATTTCAGGTCGTCCAGTAACATCTGGCTCCGTTTCTGCTGTGCATGAAGCCGTTGTTTCATAATCACATGGCCAGATAACCCCATCATGTGGGTCATCGTTATTACAATCTACATCGCTGATGT
>CAZFJO010000382.1:0-3355 GCA_964518915.1 uncultured Saprospiraceae bacterium | reverse complement strand
CAGTTATACAGGATATGTAACCAAGCAGGAAATTGTAAAAACCAGTCAAACCCGACATCTCACCAACCTAGGAGTGACAGCGGCTCTATTAGAAGAGGTGGTAGTTACGGGTTATGGCGGACAACAGAAAACTGGATTGTCTATATCGAACTTCAGCAATGGCGATATGAAGAGAGGGACACGACAGTATTCTACCTATGAGGAGAATCGATTCAAGTACACCAGCACCGATGTTAAGAGTACTTTCTCTATTGATGTGGACAATGCTTCTTATGCACAAGTAAGGTCATTATTGAACAACAATCAGGCAATTCATAAAGACGCGGTCCGCATAGAAGAAATGATAAATTATTTCGAATATGATTATCCAGCACCAGAAGGAAATATCCCATTTCTTGTTGATTGTGAGATGGGACAATCACCATGGTCTGACAACCTTCTGATGAGAATAGGAATACAAGGTATGAAAGTCGACCAAGAGGCCATACCCTCTAACAATCTAATTTTTCTAATAGATGTATCCGGATCAATGAGAGAAGAAATAAGTCTTTTAAAGCAATCTTTAAGATTGCTTGTGGATCAGTTAACTCCCGAGGATCAAGTTGCTATTGTTGTCTATGCTTCAGCATCTGGATTGGTTCTTCCGAGTACTTCCGGCGATAAGAAGGAAGAAATCATGGCTGCAATAAACAGACTTGAATCAGGTGGTAGTACAGCTGGTGGACAAGGAATAAAACTTGCCTATAAGGTAGCCAGAGAAAATTTTATGCAAGACGGAAACAACAGGATAATCCTTGCTACAGATGGTGATTTCAATGTAGGCATACAAGACATCAATGGGCTACAGAAACTTATCGAAAAAGAGAGAAACTCAGGCGTATACCTTACCGCACTAGGGCTGGGAGGAAATAATTTCCAAGATGCTACAATGGAATTACTTGCTAACAAAGGCAACGGAAACTACTATTTCATAGACACTAAAATGGAAGCTGAAAAAGTACTTGTAAGAAACCTTAGGTCTACCCTTCTCACCATTGCTAACGATGTCAAACTACAACTTTCTTTCAATCGCCATAAGGTGGAATCATACCGATTGATAGGTTATGAAACGAGAATACTAGAACATGAAGACTTCGACAATGACTTAAAAGATGCAGGTGACATAGGCGCTGGTCATCAAGTTACAGCATTATACGAAATCGTACCTAAGGAAAATTTTGACACCGAGGATTTGGTAGCAGACCTCCATATAAGGTACAAGCATCCAGATTCATGGAAAAGCAAGAAAGTAGAATATCCGTTGCGTGGAATATGGACAGAGAGATCACAGTTAAGCAGCAACTTCCGAAAGGCTGCAGGTATAGCCTTATTCGGAATGATTCTCAGAGATTCTGAGCATAAAGGAAATGGAGACTGGAGGATGGTTAAGTCCCTATTGTATACATCCCTAGGGACATACTATGATGAATTTCTGAGTGAAGCGATATCATTGGTAGAGAAAGCAGAAGCTAGAAGTGGAGAAGGAGGTTAATAGATTTAGGCGGTTCACAGCTGCCTAAAAGAGGTGGCTGTGGGCTTTTAATTGCTAATGATCCAATATCAAAGGTAACACAGCATTTCAAATCAAACTATTGCTAACATAGGATTGAGAAATCCACATTTATATCTGCGCATAAATTACCTTCCTTTTAATTCAAATATTTCTATTCTGGACAATCCTTGTTTTAAATAATTCAATCCAGCTACTGATTTCGACAATTCTAGGATTGACCATTGTTTAGGATTTTCACGATCCGGCGTATCCCAGTTGGGCATTTCTAACCAGGATTTTAAATCCAAATTATACTCAGATAAAAATGTATCGGAACCTTCACGATTAAAATAGACACCTCCACATAAAAATGATATAAATTGAGATACGGTTTTGTCTAGATCATAAAAACTTAAAAACAATTCTAAATATCTTCTTGCAGCAATAACATCTACGAAGAAAGGAGCTTGAGAATCATTAACAGTGTTTTGATATTCTTTCCATTGATCTGATTTAAAAACAGGTGTAAGGTGATTTCTTTGCCACCAATTCCATTTTTTCAGGTTAACACTAGGACTTAAAGCATAATGCTTTAAAAGGAATTCTGAGAAGTTAATATGAATAAAATCATATTGTTTCTTTCCTGGAGTTTCATCACCAAAAAATTTAAATCTATCAAAATATGATTTGTCATTTACAACATACATTCAAGTGATTTTTCAATTTATACTTTTGAAAAAATATATTCGTTTAAGCGTTATCGTTGTTTTTTAAAAAAATTGAAACTTGATTTTTTTCTACAAAATAATCACCACCCGATTTCCAAATTTCAAAAAATATGTCTGGATTAAAATCTCCTAAATATGAAGGTTTACCTAAATACCATACCAACATATAATTAGAGGTTAATCCGTAATAAGCCTCATATAAGTGCTTGAAAATAGGATTTCTATTCTGTTTAGTAATCATATAATCACCTATAGATTCATGCAAGTACATCTGAACTTCTGCTGTACCTTTTCTACTCATGAAGGATTCTTTGTCGATAAACACAAACTCTAGATTTGTTAACATCGATGCAACTTCGTTTTCTCTTATACTTTCTAGAAATTCTTTCTTATAGTTAATGTCATTTTTCACCAACTCTAGCACAACATTTTCATCAACTATTTCTTGGCCCTCAAGGTAATTGTTGGTACGATAGAATAAATCTTCTTCAAAGTCAACTCCCTTAAAAATTTCTAAAATATCTTTTCTATCGTTTAGACCATGAAAAAGGGTGTAAAAGTGAGAATGATTGTACTTCGCATTATACATTTTTAAATCGTGCCAATCGTTTAATAAGTTCATATTACTATTCTGGAAATGGTGGAAGAGATTCAACAGGAATGCTCCATCTTGTTAATAAATTTTCAAGTTCTGAATTAAACTCAGCTAAATTATTGCAATTTACAATAAATGCATCCATTTCGTTATGAAAAGTAGTAGAACCCGTCCCTCCATGATTCCCAGGTAAACCGCCTATATCGGGAATATCATTTGGCACTGTCCATTCTAGCTCAGTTGTAAGTGTTCTAAATCTTTGGATTTCGGCCCTAGATATATTCCATGACTTAAAAATTGCAGTCTGACTAATTTTAAACCATTCATGGTAACCATTAGGGTATCTGAGTCTACTCTCTATCGTAGTTTTCACAACATCATCAGCCCACAGAATATTAAAATTCGCCAAGGACATATTATCAAACCAAGTCCCAAATGCATCATTTACATTACTAGGTACTTTTCCATTAACAAGCAATTGAAAAATCAAAGCCTGATTAT
>CAZFJO010000381.1:0-3356 GCA_964518915.1 uncultured Saprospiraceae bacterium | reverse complement strand
AATGATAAGTGTACCTTCGCACTCTTATTAAGAAAAATCGTTATATGACATTTCAAGATCTTAATTTGTTGCCTCCCATACAGAAGGCATTACAAGACAAGAGCTATATAGAGCCTACTCCGATTCAAGAAAAGGCAATCCCTATTGTATTACAAGGCAGAGACGTTCTGGGTGTTGCTCAGACGGGCACAGGTAAGACTGCTGCTTTTTCCATTCCCATTATTCAATTGTTATCAGAAGATAGAAACAATGATAGAGGCATCAAGTGTCTTATCGTAACACCAACGAGAGAACTTGCCATACAGATTGATGAATCTATCCGAGACTATAATAAATATACTTCACTGAGACATACCGTTATATTCGGTGGAGTAAAGCAAGGCGCTCAAGTGGCTAAGCTTAAGAAAGGAATAGACATCCTTGTGGCTACTCCAGGAAGATTGCTAGACCTGATCCAACAAGGTTACATTTCCTTGAGTAAGATTCAGGTTTTCGTGCTAGATGAAGCGGATAGAATGTTGGATATGGGTTTCATCAATGATATCCGTAAGGTCATCAAGTTGCTTCCACAGAAGAGGCAGTCCTTGTTTTTCTCTGCAACCATGCCAGACAATATTGTTTCGCTATCACAGACCATTCTATACAAGCCGACCAAGGTAGAGGTAAGTCCTGTTTCTTCCACGGCAGAAACAATCCAACAGTACATCTACTATACCAATAAGAGTACTAAAAAAGACTTACTTCTACATATCTTAAAAGACGAAGATATCGATCAAGTCCTCTTGTTTTCACGAACCAAGCATGGAGCCAATAGAATAGCACGAGACTTACAGAAGAAAAGAGTTTCGGCAGCGGCCATTCATGGAGATAAGTCTCAAGGCCAACGCCAGAAAGCATTGAAGGATTTTAAGGCTGGAAACCTGCGTGTTCTTGTAGCTACAGATATTGCTTCCAGAGGAATTGATATTGAGAAGTTACAATACGTCATCAATTATGACATACCTAATGAATCAGAAACCTATGTTCACCGGATCGGTAGATCTGGAAGGGCGGGAGAAGATGGCGTAGCGATATCTATCTGCGAACCAGAAGAAAATGCTTATGTGAGAGATATAGAGAAGCTTATCAAGCAGAAGATCTCTAGGATCTCAGACAATCCATTTCCACAGACAGATAAGCCGATGTCAGCTGCTGAGAAAAAAGAAGCCAACAAAGAAAAGGCTAGAAAAAGACAAGAATTCTTCGCTAACCGCAAGAAAAACAAAGAGCAAGGAAAGGGTAGCAGCGGTGGCAGAGGAAGATGGAATAGAAGATAGACCTTATTCTTTTGTAAAACTAAGCCCTCTATGATGAGTGATGATTTAAAGACTTGTCCGCAATGTGATTCTCCTTATGGATATTTCATGAGTGAAGACAGTTATGCTTGTCCAGAATGTAATCACGAGTGGGATCCGAATCAGAGAATTGATGAGAATTCAAGTATTGAGGTTCTGGATGCCAATGGGAATGTGCTTCAAGATGGTGATTCCGTAATTGTCATCAAAACACTCAAGGTAAAAGGGGCACAAGGCCCTATAAAGGCTGGGACTAAAGTTAAGAAGATCCGACTTACAGATGGAGATCACAACATTGCCTGTAAGATTGATGGATTCGGTTCAATGGGGTTGAAATCAGAATTTGTCAAAAAAGCGTAATATTGATTTAGATTCATAAATCAATATGTACATGAAAAATGGATAGAAGAAATTTTCTATGGACAGGTGGGATATGTATTCCTGCTCCATCGGGTGTACACCTAAGTGCTTCGAAAGTGCTTCGAAGTTATTGCCTAAACGAGAGTTAAGTAATCGTTATCAACAAGGTAATCTAATTGAGAAATTGTAATCCAGTTTTGTAAGAAATTTTAATTTTAGGATATGATCATTTTTATAACAGGAGCATCCGGAGTAGGAAAAACCACTTGTGTAGAATATATGGAAACCAAGTATGCGGACGGGGCATATGCATATTTTCATTTTGATAGCATCGGTGTTCCCAGTGCTGAAGAAATGGCGAAAATTGAGAATTGGCAGAAGCAAGCTACTTACCAGTGGGTAGAAAAATTGATAGATCGTCATGAAGAAGGTAAGGTGCTGATTATGGAAGGATCTACTTCCATGGAGTATATTAAGGAAGCTTTCTCAGATAATGAATTTGCAGAGTATAAGATGGTCCTCATAACTTGCAAGGAAGAAGATATGGTATCTAGGTTGATACATGAGCGGAATCAACCAGACTTGGTTACGGATGATATGAAAAACTGGCGCAGGTATCTGTACAATCAAGGTATTGAAAATGATGCTGTTATTATTGACACAAGTACTTCGTCTATTGATGAGAGTGTCGATAGATTGAAAGCCATGGCTGATGATTTTCTTACGCAGAAGTGAAATACCTTTATCCACATAGAGACAATTATGCTTTTCTAGCTTCAGGAAGTGTTATCCGCTCTTCGGCAAATAGTCCAAATTTTTCAGTGAAACTGGGTCTTGAAATTTTCTACAGGTGTTTACAACATGCGCCTAAAAAGAAAGACATTACGCTCTATGATCCTTGTTGTGGGGTAGGGTATTTATTAACCATTATAGGGGTGATGAATGCTGAAGTAATCCACCAAGTTGTAGGTTCAGATATTAACGGTGATTTTTTAGATCTAGCTCGCAAGAATGTTTCGCTATTAACAGTAGATGGAATATTGAAAAGAAAATATGAACTTGCCGCATTGCTTGAGCAATATGGAAAAGAAAGCTATAAACTTGCACTTGATCACATCGACGAATTCTCACGTCTTATTCAATCTGATACTATAAAGCATAAGATGGTGGAACAAGACGTTTTTACATTAAGTGCATCGGCTCTTTCTACCCTTGATCCAGACATTGTGATAACAGATGTTCCTTACGGTGACCTTGTAGAATGGAAGGGCGCTGTAGGCTTAAATTATATGTTGACTTCGCTGTCATCCATTGTGTCTGATCGCACAATTGTAGCCGTTGTGCACGACAAGTATCAGAAATTGAATCATTTCGGTTATAGAAGGCTAGAAAAGTTTAAAGTAGGCAAGCGGATTGTAGAAATTCTATCTCTAAATTCTGTCGACGAGTTCAAGGTTTAGTAAGCGTGGGATTGGGCCTGGATGTATGTGGTAATGGGTGTTTATATATTTATTAAGTGAATTGTAAGAAGGAAGTAAGTTAAGAATCGGTTCTGTGCATGAAGACCTGTCCTAAGTTCATTGTAAATCTCCACGATCAGAATAATTAAATTGGGTGTTTAATTGCTTTTAATTTTAGTTATTAACCCTCATATTGTAGGAT
>CAZFJO010000380.1:0-3373 GCA_964518915.1 uncultured Saprospiraceae bacterium | reverse complement strand
GAAATCAACCATTATAGGTATCCTTGCTAACTATTCTTATGGATTTTCAATATTCGATTCTGTAGCTGAATCTAATGACTTCTTAAATAATAGTCTGAGAAATTCATTTACATTCCAGCTAGACCCGAAAACAGTAACGCATTCTGCAATAGGGAATTTCAATATTTTTCACCAACTCAATTCTAAAAGCCAGATCAATATAGACATGGATTATGCCTATATTGATATTGAAAACATAGGAGACATTGAGTCGGTAAACTCTAGTTCTGATGAAAAGATCAGTGCCTCTAGAAACACGCCCATCGATATTTTTACAATTAAGGCAGATTACTTAAATAACTTCACAGAAAATACTACACTTGAGACTGGAGTTAAATTTACATCTAACAAAATCATCAGTACTTCTGAAGTCATCAATATCAACAATGACTTATGGCTGGGAAATACTCTATTTTCTGGGACTGACAATATTCAAGAAAGTATAATTGCAGCATATATTTCTACCAACCATACATTCACTGAAAAAATAAGCGGGGAGATAGGGTTTCGATTCGAAAACTACAACTTTGACTTGGATGCGGCTAATATTGAAAATGACCTAGCACAGAAATTCAATAACTTATTTCCTATTGCACGCTTAAACTTGGATATAGATTCTCTTAATACACTCCAACTTTCTTTTAATAGAACCATTACAAGGCCTACATTCAGCGACTTAGCATCGTACTTTGTTTTTTTAGACCCTAGCATACTTGTTTATGGCAATCCACAACTAAGGCCCACTTTCACTAATACCATTAAATTTTCCTGGCGCCATAGGTCCATAATATTTTCGTTATCACACTTGAGAACCGTAAACCAGATCTATTATTACAACACTGTAGATAAAGAAAATCATATACAGACAAGCATCGTAAGTAATCTCGATCTAAATAAAATCTATGAAGCACATCTCACATTTCCATGGTATTTAACAGAATGGTGGGAAATGAATTTCAACATGAATATTACGTATCACCAAGTTGAAGATCGTTCTCAACGTGAAATTCCTTTCAGCAATAATAAGTTGATATACACCACTCAATTTAACAGTCAGTTTAACCTAGGGAAGGGATGGATTGCCAGCCTTGACGGAAGATATATGAGTGATTTCCTCTATGGTGATCAAGAACAGTTTTTATATCCATTTCTAAATTTTGGCTTACGCAAAAGTTTTGATTCTGGAGCATCTTTAGGTATTTCTATCCAAGACATTACGGATTCAAGTGGAAAGATTAGATGGGAGTATAACCAACCAGAACTAGGTATCAGAACATTCGGAGACAACAACTGGTCAGAAAGGCAGATCCGTTTTACGTATGCTTTTCCATTTGGCAGCAAGAAGATTAAAGAAAAAAGACAACGTGAATCAGGAGAAGATGCCACAAGTAGAATGTAAAACTCCGATACAATGTGATTGAAGATTTATAGTGCAATCGATTTTCCTTTACGTAATAAATGCACTTTAATTATTTTTAACTACAGGCTACTCATAAAATGAGTAGCCTGACCATTTATTTCCATACTTAGTCAGGTTATTGATTATCTTCAGAATGTATATTAAAATTGAATTATGCCAGCTCCTTCACCATTTCCAGGAATAACTATCCCTGTTATCGCAAGCTTACCTGCGGGTTACAACTATAGAAACCCTAATGCACATAACCTACTTACTTCTTTTCGCAACTTGCCTAAAACGCCTAGTCTCAATGCTGTCAATCAGCTGTCTCCGATGGCACAAGGAATCTATACGGCAATACCAGTAGGTACTGCCTTCGACAATCACTTTCAGGGTATCCAACGGTTAAACAATGGCACCCACTTTATTATATCCGCGGGCAACAAGCACAACCAAATCGGTAACTTGATTGTGAAGGAAATGAAGGATTATCAGAAAGCGTACAGCAATCTTTCTATGCCGCTTAAGGGCAAATGCCTGCGTGGACCTATCGGAAGCAACGTCGTAACTACCGCTTCACCTCCTACTTCGGACACACAAAATCAATTGTATAAATTGGAAGAAGGAGATTTCTGGCATGCAGGAGGAATTTCTACCATGGGAGACTTACTTCTAGTCCCTATGGAAGACAGCAAGAATGAACAGTCAAAAATAGTAATGGTAGATGCTTCGGATCCGGACAACCTCAAGCTTTTGCAGAATCCCATTCCTATCCCTAAGAGAAACTGCGGAGCGGTGTCAGGAATTAAGCTAAAAAATGGACAATTCCTTTTTATTACTTGGACCGATTCAGGGACAATGAAAAAACATCCTCGATTCCATTTATTTCATTCTACAGGTAATCGTATTACGTCGGAATTTAGAGAATCGCAGAACATCCGATACGACCATATCAGAAATCGACCATTCGACACATGCCCAAAATTTCAAGCGATCAATCTTATTGAAAATAAAAATGGAGAAATTTTCATTATCGGTTGTTGTCGTTATAGAGGAAAGACAGATCAAGCGTGGTTGTTTAGGCTTACCCTCAAGAGTTTAGATCGCCAGAATATAAAAGTAAAAATAGAATACGTCGATAAAGTATCTATGGCGGAAAACGATAGAAAATACTATGAATTCAGTTCTTCAGCTGGAGCGTATATTGATACGGATGGAAACCTATCTATATACGGAGGTCACTTATATAGAAGAAGAGAAAAGAAAAAGAACATATTGAAATTCGCTGAGTTTTCAGCTACTCCACTTCCTAAGGCTAATCCTATCCAGAACATAGAAGAAGCTTGGGTAGAATTGTACAATAAGAACTGGAAGAAAGTCCTCAAAATTCACGGCACTCAGAATCACTCTATCCAGAACTACAATAAGTTGATCAATGAACCAGGAGGTTTTGGGAATACGGTGGCCAAAGCTAAATATGTCATTCCACAAGGGTGGACTTATTATTTATATAAGAAAACAAATTTTGGAACCAGCAAACCTGCAATCTCACTTACCGGAACTGGATTTTTAGAAATCGCCAACCCTATTCCTAATCACAATTTGTCTATTTTGTCCTCCAGATATAGGAAGACCAATGAAGGACCTTAGAAAATGGTGGTTTATTTTTTTATCCATTTCACTATTCTGTGGAGGATGTACCACCTATACCTTATTTCCTAATACTCAGTCTGAAGCAAGCAATGAATTTATAGCGGGCGCTGCCGAAATAGACATCACACCCCATCCAGGATATCCCATGGGTGGATTCGGTGGAGATGCGCAGATAGGCAGAGGCATCTGGACACCTCTAAAAGCTAGAGCCCTTTATCTAAAAGACGCAGAAGGAAATCCACTCGTTATGGTAAGTTGTGACTTATGGTCTGTACCTGCTGG
>CAZFJO010000379.1:0-3379 GCA_964518915.1 uncultured Saprospiraceae bacterium | reverse complement strand
TCTGTTAACGACACATAACCTATTAAATCAAAGCTGGATTACCTCAATTTAATCACAGGTTTTGCTCAATTCTCCTAGACCAATAGGATAAAGAGAATATTATTAAATGGTTTCTACCAGGTTGCTTGAAAATGTATATCTGAGTATCGGATCAACTGATGTGAAATTTAATGCATCAGTTGAGTAGTCAGATTATCTAATAAAAAACACTACAATATCTAGAAGAAGGAAATCTATAAAATCCCATTCCTAAAGTCGACATGTAACTGTATATCAGCTATCTAATCGATAAGAATTGTTACTTTTTCTTACTCTTCTACAATCTGTATATAGTTTCCGCATGTATCGTCAAATACTGCAATCCTATATGTACCTACATCTTTAGGCTCTACACTGAATCTTACCCCTAAGTCCTTCAGCCTTTCATATTCACTACTTACATCTTCAACATAGAATTGTGTCCAGGGTATGCCGGCCTTAAACAATGCTTCTTGGAAGACTTTGGATGGTTCGAAATGGTTAGGAGCTGGTTCTAAGAGGAGTTCAGGCCCAGTCTGATCCTTGCTTGAAACCAATGTAAGCCACCTACTATCCTCTGAAATCGGCATGTCTATTTTTTTAACAAAGCCTAAAATATCTGCATAGAACCTGAGTGCTTTTTCTTGATCTCTCACTGGAATACTAACAATCTTAATTTTCATACTATGGTAATTTTAAATACGCTGATAAAGGTGATTAAAATTCAGTTATTCCATTTATCGAAAATTGCTTTTTGAATTCTGATGGTGACGAACCCGATCTAGATTTAAACAGCGTCGAAAAAGAATGAAGGCTTTCGAATCCCACGGAATAACAAGCTTGGGTAACCGATACGCCTTCGGATAACAACAACTTCGCCTCAATTAATCTTTTATTTATTAAGTATTGATGAGGTGTAGTTCCATAATACTTCTTAAACATCCTTATTAAATGAAACTTTGACACCTTCTGTATAGAGGCAAGGTCATCTAGATTGATATCTTTTTCATAATTTTCATTCATGTACCTTTTGACATCCTTTGCTATCCGCAATTGAACGTCATTAGAGAAGCAGACGCGCTTAATTCTTTCTATTTCCTGTAGGTAATATGATGGACTTTTCAATTTCAGATAAATTAAAACATTTGCGAAAGCATGAACGTAGTTAAAAAAATAAAACCATTCTTCATAAATTTCAGTCATTTCATAGAGAAATTGTACATTTTCATCGTTAATCTGCCTATTGCACTGTAACAAAACTCGAAACGTACCCGTCATACCCTCGAACAATGCAAAACAAAGAACTTGTTGAAATGGTACTACCTTATCAAAATAAGCTATATCGATTCGCACTGAGTATAGTGGGAAACAGATTTGAAGCAGAAGATATAGTGCAAGAGGTGCTGATAAAGATCTGGAAACGGAAAGAACAATTCTTGCAGATAGGCAATAAAGAGGCATGGTGCATGACGGTTACTAGAAACCTAGCAATCGATAAGAAAAGGAGCCGAAAGGCCATCCATGATGACATTGAAAGCCACTATGACATCTCTGATAAATCGTCATCCCCTTCTCAGTTGACTGAGTTTAATGATACGATGCACTACATAAGAGAAGCCATGAATGAGTTGCCTGTAAGACAGAAAGAAGTACTTCACTTGAGAGACATAGAAGGCTGTAGTTATCAAGAGATAAGTGACGTAACGGGATATAATGTAGATATTATAAAGGTAAGTCTACATAGAGCTAGAAAAGCATTGAGATTGAAAATTGAAAATTTAAGATGATGAATGATAATCATATTTCTAATTTACTGGAAAAGTACTGGGATGGAGAGTCTACGCTTCAAGAAGAAAACAAGTTGCGGGATTACTTTTCTGGAGATGTAGCAGATGAGCACAAGAAATTCATTCCGATGTTTAGAATGTTTTCTGCAGCTAAGGTAGAATCTATGGATGCTCCCTTGAAACTAGAAAAGAAGGATAATATACGCTCACTTTTCAATCGCAGGGTGATAGGCATAGCTGCCTCGCTGATCTTTCTCGCATCGGTAGTTACATTCAACCTATATGAACCCGCTTCACTAGTAGATGTAAACTACCACGGTCAGAAAGTAGAAATCACTGAAGAAGAAGAAGCACTCGAAATGACCATGGAAGCCCTGGCGTTCCTAGGTGCTAAATGGGAGAAGAGCTCTCAGACCATCAATAAAAATGTAAGAAAAATGGAGAAGGTTTCCATTCTTAAATAAGACAATTAATTAGCATAATTATTACAACAACATACTGAAATGAAAAAATTATTTTTAATCGCAATCGCTGCCATCTTTAGTCTGGCTTCTCTGCAGTCGCAAGACGCTATTGATCGATTCTTCGACCAGTACCAAGATGACGAGAACTTCACAATGGTTTTCGTAAGTCCTAAAATGTTTAAGCTTGTTGCTAAAGTAGCAAGTGAAGAACTAGACGCCGATCTTAACGATGTAGTGTCTAACTTAAGAAGCCTCAAGGTTCTGCAGACAGAAGTCAATGCACAGGCCATCTATAAAGAAGCCAATCTGAAGATAGATACCAAAGATTACGAATTGCTGCTTACAGCAAGAGACAAAGGTCAGAATATCAATTTTTATACTAAGACGACTAACAACGACGAAGTTGTAGAAGAATTATTGTTACTCGTAGGAGGCCAGGATGAATTCGTATTGCTTAGTTTCGTAGGAACTCTAGACCTTAATAAAATAGCAAAACTTGCTTCTAAAATAGACATAGACGGTGCTGAGCATCTACAGAAATTAAGTAAGGAATAAACTTTCTTTCCACTTCGTAACCTCCATACACATGAAACAATCTTTAATTACCATTATACTCTTATCGTTCGCAATAGCGATGCCGCTCCAAGGTCAGAAATCAGTAAACAAGTTTATTGATAGAATCAAAGAGGAAAGAAAGTCTATAGCAATGACACTTCCTGGATGGTTGATAAGAAAAGGAATTGATCTTTCTACCCGAGGTATAGAAGACCGCGATGAAAGAGAAATCAGAAGGCTAGGTAATAAGATTAAAAAATTCAGATTCGCTGTTCTTGATGACAAGCATGACATAGGAAAGGAAGAAGCAGAAACGCTCATCACGAATATGAAAGAAAAAGATGGGTTTTCTGATTACCTGAGAGTAAGAGATAAAGGGAACAAAATATATGTCATGGTACAGGAGGAGAAAGACAAAATCAAGTACCTCACCATCTTCGTATATGGAGAAAGCACCGTTGCCTTACTCAACCTTAAGACGGACCTTACGTATGATGATCTGGCTGAAGCTGAGTTTTCATTGTTACATTTAGTAGCTAATACTCTAGATGCTTT
>CAZFJO010000378.1:0-3382 GCA_964518915.1 uncultured Saprospiraceae bacterium | reverse complement strand
AAGACTTCAAGGTTATCGCTCCTGTAGTTGTACTTGATGGAGAAATTGAATAAGGTTATTTAGATCCTCCCTGTTCTTTAAGCTTACGCTGCCCTTCAATCTTGATTATTTCATCCATGATATTCTCAAGTTCTTCTGTAGGAAAGTTCTTCATCAATATCTTCTTTTTCTTGTCTAGGATGTAGATGCGAGGCGTTTCTGTAACATGGTACTTAGCTCCGAATCGTGACTCCTGAAAGGGGTCTACAGTGTTGATGATGTTGTCCATCTTATATTCTTCATTGTACTTCCAGCAGTTCTCTATATCCCGCTTGGTACATACAGACATGACCGTTACTTCAGGAAACTTATTAGCGAAATCTACCAGAGAAGGCGTAGATTTCTTACAATGCCCACATGTGTGAGAAAAGAAATACAGGACCGTATAATCTGAAGTAATATCATAGAGAGAAACAACTGTACTGTCTTGTTTTCGTGTTTTGATATTCATGCCCGTTTTTCCGATTAGAGCAGGTGCCATTTTCTTAGCATTGTCTGTAAGTTTTAGAAGGTTGTCTTCTGTAACCCATGGTGCTTTTCCTTGTGCATAGTACTTTTGTATAATATGTACATAGATAGCATCCATACCGACTATTTTACTTCTCCCATATTTGCCTAGGAGCGTGCTCAAGTAAAACTTAAATGCCGGCGGATTATTTTCCATCATACCTAAGACGACATCCACACTTTTTATTATGGTGTCTGGAATCTGAGTTGTGATTTTATCTAAGAATGTCTGAATTCTGTTATCGTAAAATGGCGTTCTTAAGCTGACAGAATCTGATAAATCTATGTTCTCAAAAAAGTGGTTTTTATAGTAATAATATCTTTTAGTTTCGAGCGCGCTAGGGTCTGTTTCATCGAACTCTGGAATATTAACTTCCATGTTAGATTTAATCAACTTAGCCGTCAAGGTGCCTGGATTATTATCTAAAATATCTTTCTGGTAAGCGACCACTTCTTCGTTTAAAGCTTTCTGTTGTTTCTTAATTTCTTCCATATCCCCTACTCCATTCTCAGAAGCTGACACCATCTGATTAAGCATGTTGGCTTTTTTATTCTGCTCTGCTATATAGGCCAGATACTCGAAGAAAATTTCATTATCTATGCTTCCTTCTGCAGACAAATCCCTTAAGTCATCGAAATCCGCTTCAATAGAAAATTCCTGATCCTTTTCGTTGACCATAAACTGGAAGTAATCATTTTTAGGCTTGGTGATGGCTATGTACATACCTGGACTGATGTGTGAATCTCCTTTTAAGGTGAAAACACCAGACTCACTACTTAAAGTATCGTGAACCAGTTGTCTATCAGCGAAATAATACCCTACAATTAAAGTATCATTCTCGTAATTATTAAGGGTAATATCTATATGGTGGCCTTGTCCGCTTACGCAAATGTTGCTGAGCATAACCCCTAAGCATATCCCTATAAATCGTATTGTTTTTATCATTGTGTTCATTATCATATCACATATTTCGAAACGACTAAGCCTTTCGACAAGTTTTCTTACCTGATTCATTAAACATTATTTAACGGTCTCCCCTCCTATCTGCAAGTAGATAAAGTACTGCCATTCTTACGGCGACCCCATTTTCTACTTGCTGCAGAATGATGGATTGTTCTGAGTCAGCAATGTCACTAGAAATTTCGACTCCTCTATTGATCGGGCCCGGATGCATAATTACAATGTCTTTTTCTACCTGGTCGAGCACATTCTTATTCACCCCATAATATAGGGCATACTCCCTGAGAGAAGGGATAAATTTTATGTCCTGTCTTTCGAGTTGTATTCTTAAGATATTAGCCACATCGCACCACTTGAGTGCTTTCACTAAATCGTACTCTACTTCTACACCTAAACTCTTTATGTACTTAGGGATTAATGTGGGCGGGCCACAGACTTTAACTCGAGCACCTAGTTTCTGGAGACAGAAAATATTACTAAGGGCTACTCGGCTATGTGTAATATCACCTATAATGACAATTTTCTTACCGGCTAGATCTCCTATTTTTTCTCTTATGGAGTAGGCATCCAATAAGGCTTGAGTCGGATGTTCGTGGGTACCGTCGCCAGCGTTAATTATATTAGCATCTATGTGCTGAGAAAGAAAATGATGCGCACCTGGAGCTGGATGTCTCATGACAACCATATCGACCTTCATGCTCAGAATATTATTGACCGTATCTAATAAGGTCTCTCCTTTCTTAACTGAGCTAGAGCTTGCTGAAAAATTAATGACATCTGCAGACAATCGTTTTTCCGCTAATTCAAATGACAGTTTAGTCCTTGTGCTATTCTCGTAAAACAAATTAGCGATGGTAACGTCTCTCAGAGAAGGGACTTTCTTAATGGGGCGGTTTATTACCTCTTTGAAATTATCGGCTGTCTTAAAAATTAAATTTACATCATCAGATGTAATGTACTTAATTCCGAGTAAGTGCTTCGTACTTAACTGCATGGTACTCATTTATTCCTAACTTCTTTAGCGGACAACAATAAAACCCGATCTTCTCCTTCTACATTCTCCCACTCGACCCTTACATATGCTTCATCTACCGCGTCTACAGTAAATCCGGCGTAGTCAGCTTTTATCGGAAAATGCCTGTTAAATCTACGATCTATCATACACATCAACTCAATAGTCTCAGGCCTGCCAAAATCAAGTATCGCCGAAATTCCAGCATGCACAGATCTTCCCGTATAAAGCACATCATCTATCAAAACGATGTTTTTTCCTTCTACTTCAAAATCTATATCAGTTGATGATGCTTTCAGTGGCTTTTCTCTGGTTCTGAAATCATCTCGGTAGAATGTAATATCCAGTTTCCCGATATGGACCTTCTTCCTGTACAACTGAGTCAATCGTTGAGCGATACGCTCAGCCATGATAACTCCCTTTTCTTGTATTCCTATAAAACGAACATCGTCTAGAGAAGGGTAATTCTCCACTATCTGGTGTGACAGCCTATTTAGCGTCAGGTTGAATCGTTTATTAGATAATATCGTCCTTGCCATAATTGAATCATGCAAATATAGAACATAGAACCTTTATTATAGAGTCCTGCGATCAGAATACAAGCCCAGAATTAGAATTATGTCGGATAATCCTAGTAAGACCTTGACAATCTGGTAAAAATACCTTAAATTAAGTACATAAAATCACTTAACATGGAACCACCATACTCGATAATGCTGAGTGGTTCTGCTACTCAGCAACCTCCGACAGAAAATTCGACTGCGAATCTCGTTGCATAAGGTGTATTATCTTAAGATTAAGCACACAAGAAATTGAAACATAAAAAATACGAGGCCACTTGTTTCTTATAACAACATTTAGGT
>CAZFJO010000377.1:0-3384 GCA_964518915.1 uncultured Saprospiraceae bacterium | reverse complement strand
GGACCGAATGCAAGCTTAACAGGTGTAGACCACTTAGCAAATTGATACAAGTATTGCTTAACAAAATTATGGATGACCCACAAGTCTCTAGGCGACTGATACTCAAGAGCCACAGGCACTACTGGAAAGCCTTCTTTAGCACAAGCGATGAAGGCGCCTTTCTTAAATTCTAGCGTTTCCTTTTCTTTTCCGACGGTTCCTTCAGGATAGATTAAAACATTGTGACCCGATTTCAAGATATCAATCATCATGTCTCTTGTCGCTTGTCTAGAATCTTTATTTTCCCGCTTGACATAGACAATTCCGGTCAACTCTGCCCCCTTGTTGATGACAGGATATGAAGCTACTTCGGCTTTAGCTATAACGAACGCATCTAAGTGCTTGAGGAGGATTATCGGATCGGCAAATGATCTGTGATTGCATATGTATAACGCAGGCTCTGAGATGGGACTTCCTTCTATTTTAGACCTAACGTTGAGAATCACATTGGCCAGTCTGAGGTAGTTTCTTCTTAATCTAAAAGCCCGTTTCTTGGTATTTTTAGAAAATAACAAGCTGAAACTATAGCTCAGCATAAAGACAATCATCACGATAACAATCAACAATGCCCTTACAAATGATAGTACATATAGAAAAGGTGAAAAAATAATACCCATGTCATAAAATTAATAGAATCTCTGACATCTCATATAAGGAAGCGCTTTAAAACCCCATGATTTGTATTTTAGAACTGCAAGCTGCATGTATCACCATACGGACCAGAAAAGACACTTCAAAGCAACCTAAACCTTCAAGACTCTTCTCGATATGAAGAACAACGCACTATTCTCCCCACCTATAAGAATCCTGTGGAAGTCCCATAAGGTCGATAACACGATCAACGACAGTTGCACATGCCTCCTTGATGGTCGATGGCTTGCTGTAAAAAGAAGGCGTAGCTGGACAGATTATCGCACCAGCTTCTGTGAGTGCAGTCATATTCCTAAGATGAATAAGGTTGTAAGGTGTCTCTCTAGGAATTAAAATCAACTGCCTGCGTTCTTTCAACATTACATCTGCAGCGCGTGTCATGAGGTCTTGAGAAAATCCTCCTGCTATACGACCGAGGAGTCCCATAGAACAAGGGCAGATTACCATCGACGTATACTGAGCAGAACCTGATGCGATCGGGGACATAAAATCATTTTTCTTGTAATAGGAAAAAGGATAAGATTCTGGGTCTATATCTGGCAGCTCAATCTTCCAGTTTATACGCGCATTGTCTGACATAACTACAGCTACGTCTACATCGTCTCTTTCTGCCAGCTTATCTAGCAATATAGATGTGTAGATGGAACCACTGCTTCCTCCTACACCGACAACTATTTTCTTTTTATCTTTCATAATAACATTGATATCAACCCAACACTTTTTTCTCCATTAAGGTTTACTCCATGGCCAAGCAACAATGTGCCACTCCACGCCTACCTCATCCAGGTAGGTATCCAATACATGAAAACCTACACTCATGTGCGCAGACAAGGATCTGGGATTCTTACTTGAAATATCGGTCAGTATTCCCCCATGATTATCTCGGTAAGCATCCCGCATAAAATGATACATCTTGCGAAAATATCCTTTTCCACGCAGGATAGATCCCACACATACCTGGCCCATAATACACCAGGTATGCCCCTCTCCATAATTGCGCACGGCAATCTGACTCAGGTGACCGAGATCTTCTCTTACTACGAATGATTTTCTAGGTACATATAAGGCATAACCGCACACTGTATCGCTCTGCTTAATAACAACATGATTGCCCTCACCTGATAGCGCATGAAGTTCCTCGATGGAATATTCAATGGTTACGAATCCTTCTCGCAACATTTCCTGAGGATCTCTTTCTCTCTTTATATTCTGCTGTTGTAATTTCTTAATACCATGAATGTCTCTTTCAGTCCGAGCCAGGGTAATGATTGCGTTGTCCATCGGTTAATCAATTAAACATTTGCGATGGAATGATTCAGAACTTCAGAAACGGTAAATATGCTTCCCCCTATATATATCAATTCCCCTTTCTTATACTTAACCCGTGCTGCGGCGTATGCCTTTCTTACAGAAGTATATGCATTTCCGTGAAGTCCGAATTCACTTGCCGTATGTTGTAATGAGCTTGCGTCTAAGCCTCGGGGTATTTTCGCTTTCGCAAAATAATAGTTACCCTTCCTAGGAAACAAAGGTAGAATCTGTGTCAGGTCCTTGTCATTGACGAATCCTAGAACAAAATGAATTTTATTGAAATTCTTCTGTTCCAAGAAATCCATCATTTCCGTCAATCCTCCCTCGTTGTGGGCACTATCTACAAGGGTCAAAGGATCTTCACTCAACCACTGACACCTTCCGATATATTTCCACTGTGAGACAAGAGAAGGCAGAAAGTCATCAATAACTTTCCAGTTAACATAAAAGCTAGAATGCTCTAGGACAGCCATGGCTGCTGTGGCTGTAAGAAAGTTTTTATCGTGAAATGGACCGGCCATTTTAGCTCTATTCTGTAGCAATAATCGACCATCCTTATGATAGATTTTTTCTTTCTTATACGTGACTACTTTCTCTGCATAGGTTAAGTCTGCATTTTCAGACTGCGCTTTTTGTGCGAAGACTGATGCTACTTCTTCTTGATACTCCCCGATAACCACAGGGATACCTTTTTTAATAATACCTGCTTTTTCTGCCGCGATGGCTGGCAAGGTATCACCCAGCATATGGGTATGGTCAAGTGATATGTTCGTAATGATAGAAAGAATAGGGTTGAGGACGTTGGTACTATCTAGTCTACCACCGAGGCCTGTTTCAATCACAGCAACATCTACTTTCTTTTCCTTAAAGTAGCAAAACGCCATGGCCACCGTTATCTCGAAGAAGGAAGGTGAGAAGGAAAGATCCATTTGCTTTAAGCGAGCCGTAAAGGCTGTCACATAAGATCGATCACACAAGTTGCCATCTACTTTAATACGCTCTCTGAAATCTAGGTAATGAGGGGAAGAATATAGTCCCACTTTCTGGCCTTGGCTATGAAGAAATCCTGCCATGAGATGAGAAACAGTTCCTTTCCCATTCGTTCCCGCAATGTGGATGGCCTTAAATGCGTTCTGAGGGTGTCCAAAAACATCGAGGAGCGCCAGGATGTTTTTAAGGTCTTTTTTAAATGCCGATTTTCCCTGACGTTGGTACATCGGCAATTGCGTATATAGATATTTTAAAGCCTCGGAATATTTCATAAGTAGCAACACTTCGCGCAGTGCGAAAATGCAAAATATAATTATCTTTCCCCGGAATGCAGAGACACTATAATTACATCATCGCTGGAGCAGGAGCAGGCGGACTCAGCCTGGCCTATAA
>CAZFJO010000376.1:0-3404 GCA_964518915.1 uncultured Saprospiraceae bacterium | reverse complement strand
GTCTGGACAAGATAATACAGGTAATGAAAATGTTTTCATCGGGAATTTAACTGGTAGAATCAATACAGGATCCAATAATGTTTTCATTGGTTCGCAAGTAGGTTTTACTCATTTTCAAAATGAAAGTTCTACCCTTATAATAGATGGAGAGGACACTGATAACCCACTCATCCATGGAGATTTTCTTGAAGATGAATTAACCGTCAATGGTACCTTAAGTATAGGTGACGCATATGCTTTTCCTGAAATGGATGGAAACAATGGTCAAGTTTTAACGACCGATGGCAGTGGAATTCTCAACTGGATGGATGTAAGTGGAGGGTCGGATGCAGATGCTGATCCTATGAATGAGTTGCAAGAACTTTTATGGGACACTGGTTTATCAACCATAAGCATAGAAAATAGAAATTCAATTCAATTAAACAGTCTTTCTAATGCAAGTGGTGGAGCAAGGATAGAGCTATCTGAAGCAGAAAACGAAGTAAATATTTATACCAGTAACTCGGTCAACCCATTTACTTTTAAAAGAAACGCAAATGGCAATTCAAGGATAGGCTTCAACAGTCAATCTTTCGGAATAGGAAACGATGCTGGTGAGAATAATTCAGGTGGTGGAAACACCTTCATAGGATTCAACAGTGGTTCTTCTAATACAACGGCTCATAGCAATACATTCGTGGGAATGCAGACTGGTACTGAAAACATAGATGGTGCTAACAATACATATATAGGTTCTAATTCTGGTCTAAAAAGCTTAGAAAACAACAATGTCTATGTAGGAACGAGTACAGGAAAAGAAAACGTAAATGGTGCATTTAACACTATGATCGGAGCATATACAGGAGAGAATACTACGGGTAGTCGAAATACGATAGTAGGATCATTCGCAGGACATGACAACACAGGAAGTAACAACATACTCATCGGGGATGATACAGGTAGGAATTTACAAGGATCAGGAAATGTATTTCTGGGCAATAATCTAGGTGTTGATAATTTTACTGCGGAAAGTAACCAACTGGTGATCGATAATGAGGATACTGCCGATCCATTGATCTTAGGAAATTTTCAAGAAGACCTTTTAACGTTTAATGCAGAAGTTAGCATTCTAGGAGAGTACAAGTTCCCACTTACAGATGGATCCGAAAATCAAGTACTTACGACGGATGGTGCTGGATCATTAAGGTGGGATGATGCTGGAGCTGGATCAAGCAGATGGTCTATTGTAGAAGAAGACACAGGTGCTGGTTTAGAAGAGATAGGTGTGCTGTATGACAAGTATGCCATCGTGGAAGAAGGATTAAGGGTTCAGAAAAGCAATGAGCTGAATGGTCAAGTAGCCATAACCGCTGCTAATACCATGAGTCTAAATGGTGTAGGAATAGAAGCCACTGCCACCAATGAAGGGGGCATCGGTGGTTTCTTCAGGGGAGAAGAATCGGCAATATATGCCATTGTACAGTCGGGAGATGAAACCATGGGTTCCAATAGGCAAGCCATAAGAGCAGACATTACGGGTACTGGAGATTTTCCCCATGTTGCAATGTCAGGACAAGCCTTCGGATTGAATGACAACTTTGGCGTACAAGGCATTGCTCGAGGGGGCATAAGAGGAATGAATCACGGCATACATGGATTGGTATTCGATAGTGACAATGCAAGAGCGGGACTTTTCGAATCGTTTGGGTTTCTGACTGCGCGAGGAGCTTCTCTCAATACATCAACTGGAGGGGAAGCATACGGCATATTTTCTGAAACCTCTGGTGGCAACCTTGCCATCGGTATCCAGAACAATGTAACATACGCCACTACCGGAATCGGACAATATAGTATTATGACCCCGGAAACTGAAACTGCTTTTACCATCGCTTCCGCAAATGAAATCAATACCTTAGGAGATGCGACCGCAACTAATAATTTCATCGCGGAAGCAGTAAACGGAGTAGAAAAATCTATAATAGGAACGAATACTACGATCGAAGCATTTGACACAGGTACTTCTTTTGTTTCTGGTAGTATAACGAATATTCAATCTGGTTCTACCTCTTCTACACATGGTTCAGAAACTTACATCAACGCTCCGACACCTGTAGGAGCAAGAGTCGAAGTTCGTCCATCGGTAACAGGAATAGGTGCTGATATACGTTCTATAAGTGATCAAGTTAATTTAGGCATAAGAGCAGTAGCTGGACAGAACATAGGATCTGGTTTATTCAATATAGGTGCTGATTTCATAGCACATTCAGGAGCCATATCAGAGGGTGTATCTGCAAAGGGTTATGGCCTAGGGGCCAGATTCGAGGTAACCGGATTTCTAGCTGATAAAGCTAGCCCACTTACAGATATTGAATTACCTATTGATTTCTCTACCTTCCATGCCGGAACATATTCTAAGGCTACTGGAGAATCTGAGGCATTTGATGACGCTGGGGTTATCGGATTTAGCAATACCTCTAAAGTAGACCCTGCAACCTTCAATTCAGGAGTCATCGGAATCGCAACAGCTGATATAGGAAAAAACATCGGTGTGCTTGGATATTCGAAAAGTACCCTAGATCAAGAATCCACTGGGGTCTTCGCAATAGCTGATGCAGAAAGTGGTGAAGCAATCGGAATAATTGCAGAAGGGATTAGTGTTTCTGGTAATGGTCTAGCTGGCTCATTCCGAGGCGATGTAGAAATTTCTGGCAACCTCTCTAAACTAGGAGGAACATTTAAAATAGATCACCCACAAGATCCAGAAAATAAATACTTGGTACATTCATTTGTGGAAAGTCCAGAAATGATGAACATTTACAATGGCAATATAACTACGGATGAAGAAGGGTATGCAATCGTAGAGATGCCCTCATACTTCGAAGCACTCAATATGGACTTCAGATATCAATTGACTGTCATCGGTACATTTGCGCAAGCGATCATAGCTGAAAAAATAGAAGACAATACCTTCGTTATCCGGACCAATGAGCCTCATGTAGAAGTAAGCTGGATGGTAACGGGTGTACGAAATGATCCATGGGCGCAACAGAATAGAGTCGTTCCAGAACAAGACAAAGGAAAACACAGAGGCACCTATCTTGCGCCAGATGCTTATGGGCAGAACACCTCTAGGTCACAGTTTAATAAATTTAGAAATAAAAAACCGTCAGCGGTTGCGAGAGTAATTTCTGAAAAAGAAGTATCGCTACCGGATCAGAACGATCAGTCCAAAGAAAAGCAACAAGCTTACCAGAAAAAAATAAAAACGGAACTAGAAAAACTTAAGCATGCTGAGAAGATTAAACCTGGTCCTAGAAGCAATGATTAATTAACTATCTATTTTTTTATATATATAAAGCCGGAAAAAAAATTCCGGCTTTATTGTTTTTTAGATCGGCACATAAAAATTATGGTCTAGATCCTAT
>CAZFJO010000375.1:0-3433 GCA_964518915.1 uncultured Saprospiraceae bacterium | reverse complement strand
AATACCCTGACAACCATGAGATTGCGAGCTTGTATGCATTGTCTATTTTAGGAGCAGTAAAAGGGGGAAGAGATTTCGAAGCCAATGCTAAATGTGCTAAAATTGCTCAGGGAATCTTAGAAGAAAATGAGAACCATCCTGGAGCATTACACTACCTCATACATAGTTACGATGATCCAGATAATGCCCATAAAGCCCTGAGTGCTGCCAATGCATATGCCGACGTTGCGCCTTCTGCTGATCATGCCCTCCATATGCCTTCTCATATATTCGTAGCATTAGGTATGTGGGATGAAGTGATTAGGAGCAATCAAGAGTCGTATCAAGCAAGTGTAGATCGCATGATAAAAAAAGACCTCGATGATAATGCCCGCTCCTACCATGCTTTCAAGTGGTTGATGTATGGGCATCTGCAGAAAGGGGACTTTCAGAAAGCAGCTTCTATAAGAGATTCTATGCAACATTATTGCGAGTTGCTTCCTTCTAAACTGGCACGTAATCACCTGATTATGATGAATGGTGCATATTATACTGAGACAGAATCCTGGTCAGAAGCAGACATGAGTGCTGACTGGGATAACACAGACCTTAATATACAGGTACAATCGATAGATGCCTATAATAAATTCATGGCATCTACTGATTCTGATCAGAAAGGAAGTTATATATCAAGTCTTGAACAAGCCATTCAAGACACTGAGAAAAAAGTACGAAGAAGGGCAGAAGCCATGTGTAGTGGAACTACTTCGAGGTCACAAGCTACTCCCCAGAATGTAGAAAGAGCTAGAGTTGTCTTGCTAGAACTAAAGGCTATGCAAGCGATGGATTCTCAAGATATACCGACGGTAGAAAAATACCTGATTGAAGCCATAGAGAAAGAACACTCTACTGCCTATGCGTATGGGCCACCAGAAATTGTAAAGCCTTCCGCAGAGATGATGGCGGACTGGTTAATGGAACAAAATAGACGGGAGGAAGCAATTGTCTATTATAACCAAGTTTTAGAGAGAAACCCTAAAAAGAGGATTCCAACGATTGCATTGCAAGCCAATAAAGAAAAAGCGTAAGTAGAGTATATCGAATTAATGATTCAATGTTTATTAATTTAACTTTAAGCGGTTGATCTTAATAATCTGATTAACAATAATTTATAAGATTTAATCAGAATATCGAAATTCTATATAAAGTTTTGAGTCTGGAATAATTATAATCTGCCAGACTGGCGACCATAAGGTTTTATTTAATTGCAACTTCATGTTGCAATAAATGTATATTTGCCTCGAAACCCCTTGATTTTTAAAATAATGAAACGATGAAGAAAGCCTGGATAGCCCTTCCTCTACTGCTTTTGTCTGGAATAATGATTTCACAGACACCTACAATACAAGATTGTGCAGGTGCAATTCCTATATGTCAGCCCATATATGAAGAGACTAGATCTCCTTTAGGAGAAGGAAATTTCCCTGAAGAATTACCTGATCCTTTTAGCAGTAGTAATTCTTGCCTTAGAGAATTAAATAGTATATGGTATACATTTACGGTAAATAATTCTGGAGACTTCGGGTTTATTTTAACGCCTAATAATCCCACAGATGATTATGACTGGGCGCTTTATAACATAACGGAATTCGATTGTAGTGAAATCAGTACAGAACCATCTATGCTTGTAAGTTGTAATGCTGCTGGAGGAGGACTATGTAACGGAGCAACTGGTGCCAATGGTGATTCAGAGTTTTTCACCCAAGGCGCCTCTTGTAGTGACGCTCCAGTTACTAATTTATCTGGAAGAACGCCATTTAATGATTTCATACCTGTGGTTGAAGGCAACACCTATGCCCTTGTAGTTTCACAATTTTCCAATGATAACAGTGGATATATACTAGATATGGGCATTTCTGGAGATATAGGTATTTTTGATATTATTCCACCAGAAGTTCAAAATTTAGAACTTAATGATCCTTGTGACCCGAGCCGAGTGAGGGTAGGGTTTTCAGAAAGAATAACCTGTAGTTCCATAGATGCTACTAAGTTAGTATTCTCTGGACCAGGAGGACCTTACAATATAGAACTGGTAGAAACAGAATGTACAGGTGGAGCGGAATATGAGAACGAACTCATACTTACCATTGATCCTGTTCCAGCTGAGTCTGGAGAATACGAATTATTTATAGAAAACAATGACGAAAGCAATTTTCAAGATCTGTGTACTAACCCTTTAGAAACCACTAGATTACCTATTCAATTTGCGATAAATACTGTAGCACAAGTTTCATTAGGATCAGATACTTTGATATGCCCAGGAGAATCATACGTAATTGATGTAAGCCAGTCCGGAATGGTAACTTATATGTGGGAAGATGGGTCTACCGACCCTGTCCGTACGATAGATGGCCCAGGCGATTACAGTATTTCTGTTATGAGCGATTGTGGAACTTCTTCAGATGAGTTACGGGTAGATGTTGTTGATCTACAGGGACTGGATTTTGACTTAGGCGATGACCAAGTATTCTGTTCTGGCAATCAATTTTCAATTGATATAGGAGAGCAAATAGGCATATCATATATGTGGTCAGATGGATCTACAGATCTTCCAAGATCAATTCGAGAAACAGGCACTTATGAACTGATTTCATCTGCTTGTGGTGAAACGTTTTCGGATTTTCTAAATGTGACCTTCGTTGAGTCTGATCTTGCTTTAGACCTAGGACCGGATACGGTCTTATGTATTGCAGATGGTGATTACGTTTTATCGGCTCAGCATCCGGATGCTACATCATATCTCTGGAGTAATGGAAGTACGAACCCATCCATTGTTGTCAATGCTTCGGGTACGTATAGTGTAGAAGTTTCTGATGATTGTGAAACACTAGAAGACGAGATTAATATCAATGTTGCTACCTGTATAATATGTGATTTCTTCTTGCCTAATGTCTTTTCTCCTAACGAAGATGGAAACAACGATACATGGATGCCTACAACCAATTGTAACCTTGTCGACTACAAAATGACGGTTTTCGATAGATGGGGAAATCTTGTTTTTACTTCTGAGATACAAGATGAAGGATGGGATGGCACTTATTCAGGAAAGAAGGCGGACAATGGTGTGTACGTATATTTTGTTTCGTACACAATCAATGAGTTCGGTGAAGAATTCGAAGAGAAAACCAGTGGGTCTATATCTATTATTAGATAGGCTTTCATCTTTGCATTCTTAATAATCAACGAAGTTTCGTCCTGTCATTTGCTTTTTTACTGGAAATAAATTGGTATTAGCTTAGGATACCCATAGATACAAACCGCCATAGAATCGCAAGTAACATCTACGGAAGGGTAGCATGTACTTATGAAATAGTCATTATTAACTTTACTTTCCTAAATAAGTATGCATAAAAAAAGCACGACCTCACTATATGAAGCCGCGCTTTATTCTTTT
>CAZFJO010000374.1:0-3434 GCA_964518915.1 uncultured Saprospiraceae bacterium | reverse complement strand
TCAATCTTCATCAATGATGAAACATGATCTCACATCGATAGGAGTGTCGCGTGAAGCGGTAAAATCAAATAGTTTAGTAATCGGGTCTTCAACCCTTGAACGTTATCCGAAAGCGAGTTTCAATTGAATGATCATGGTCTCGTTTTCCTTTCCTTCAACTATGAAGTCTATTCTGTCTAAGCAACTGTAAGTGGTAAAAAATACAGTAAGCAACAGAAAGGTTGTAATCTTTTTCATATCTGAATAATAAGTCTTTTTCATAATTGTGGTTGTTGCGGGTTATAGGATGTCTACATTTAACGTAAGAGATGGGAATGCACTTCCTAGTACAGACAACCTATTTCCTACTGGTTTGCCGAAGCCATCTTGCGTGAAGAATACAGAGAATGCATTTCTTCTAGCGTATACATTGTAAATCGCAAATGTCCATGAGGTTCTGAATTTCTGATTTTTCTTATATCCTCTACCTAGGGTATACGCTATATCTAGTCGGTGATAATCTGGAATCCTTAACTGGTTTCTTTCAGAATATACAGCAACAGATAGACCATCTGGCGTCTCATATGTTCCTATAGGTGCCGTTGTCGGTCTTCCTGTGGAATAGGTAAAGTTAAAAGTAAGGGTGTTTCTCTGATTAGGTTGATAGTTAAGAAGTAGAGAACCATCATGGGTTTTATCGAAGTTACTCGGAAAGTAGCTTCCGCCATTGATCCCTTCAATCAATTTTTCTGATCTGGAAAGGGTATAACTAATGCTTCCATTTAATTTGCCTTTCTTCTTAGCCATAGAAAGCTCTACACCATAAGTTCTTCCTTCTCCGAACAGTAATTCTGTTTCGATGTGGTCATTGACAATAAGATCTGCGAAGTCTCTATAATCATACAAGTGATCAATTCTTCTTCCATATGCTTCTATACTGGTCTCTATATTGTTGTCAGAAAAATTCTTGAAAAACCCAAAAGACACATTGTGTGATCTGTTAGGTTCTATATATGGAGAAGAAAGTTGCCATTGTGAAGTAGGCGTCGGTGAATCTGTGTTGAATATCTGATTGATAAATTGAGAAGTCCGACTGTAGCCCCCTTTAGCAGAAAACGATTCTGTAATCTTTAACCTCATAGAGATACGTGGCTCGAAACTATTGTAACTTGCAATGGTTCCTTCTTGCAGAGACGATCCTAGGATCTCGGTAGTCAGCGGACGTTCTGGATTAGCATATTCATAGATGGTTTTAGGGCCGAGATATTGATAATAAGAATATCTCACTCCTGCTGAAATAAGTAGCCTATCTAGTAATCCCATTTCGGTATTAAGAAAACCTGCTAGTTCGCGAGATTGCTCTGTTTCTAGTTCTACTTGTGTTACTTCTTGAGACCCTTCTCTTGGAAATCTATTGCCTGGTTCTATTTCGTATTGTATACCAGATATACCTGCATCTACCTTAAGGTCCTCACTCTGGAAGTAAGTTACTTGTTCCTTAATCTTAACATATTGTATGTTGTTCTCAAGATCAGAAGCATCTATCCCTTGTAGGTCTCTCTGGATACTTTCGTATCTGCTTCCTGTCACAGATAGACGAGAAGTTACTCTCTCGCTTAAACCATTTCTAAGTTCAAGCTGAGCCATTTTAGTTGAATATTCAAAACCGAATTCATTGTTGAAAGTGAATTCATCTTCCGATCCGTATCCTGATATGGAAATCGCATTTCGATTGTTAAACTTGTGCGTGATTCTTCCGTTGAAATCCGTAAAAAAAGCAGAACTGTTTTTCACCTCATCCACATTGATCCTATTAAGTATCCAATCTGTATACGACGATCTAAAGCCTCCTATAAAAGAGGTCTTACCCTTGATGATCGGCGTTTCGAGCATGATCTTACTACTGACGGGTCCTACACTTGCTTTCATTTTCAGCGCATCGAAATTTCCATCTCTCATTTTCACATCCATAACAGATGCTAGTCTACCACCGAATTGTGCAGGAATATTTCCTTTATATAAATCTACCGATCTAATTAAGTCTGCGTTGAAAGTTGAGAAAAAACCCAGGGCATGAGATGAGTTGAATAAGAATCCTTCATCTTGTAATATCAGATTCTGATCTACATCTCCTCCTCTTACGTTGAATCCTCCAGACCCTTCTCCTACGGAGCTGACACCTGCAGAAAGTAGTAAGCTTTTCACTACATCCGTTTCTCCCATAAAAGCAGGGAGTTTTTCTAGGTTCTTTATATCTAGAGAAGTAACCCCTACTTGTACATTTTCAACTTGTGCATCAGCTGCCTTGGCACTAATTGTCACTTCGTCAAGATTTACAGCAGCCTTCAGCATATTGATATTAAGCTCACCAGAACCCTGAATATTGTATTCCTTCAGGATGTCTTGATACCCTAGATATCCTACTTTAAGTTCTCTTACACCAGCAGGTATTACCAAGGTATATTTTCCATTGATGTCAGTGGTCGTTCCTTGTTCTTCATCTGTCCATAGAATATTAGCGCCGATGATAGGTTCTTGCGAATTGTCATCGATTATCGTACCGGTTATGGTCGCATTACCCATGGCATCAAGGTTGTCGATGTTACCGATTACATCAAGAGCAATGGTGGATACTTGAGGGACTTGGCCCGCTTCTTCTACACGCTGATAATATTCTGCGGTGTAGATTTCATCAACTACTTTTTTAGGCATAATGGCATAAGCATAGTCTCTATACTTCACATATCCGACTTGTGTACCGGTTACAAGCTTCTGGATAACCGACTCCATGGGTTCTTCTGAAAAGGTAAGAGAGTACTTCCTTCTAGGGACTTCTATATCCTTGTAGTAGAACTTGATGCCGTAATTGGTGGTAAGGGTAGTGAAAATAGATTTAATATCTGCATCTACAAATGATTCTGTGACGAGGGTCTGCTGAGCCTCCTGACTTGATAGTTGCATACTCACAGAGAGGCTTATGATGATAAGCATCACTCGCAAGGCATTCTTAATAGGGTAAATCATTATTGAATTTTTTATAGAAATTTCTTCAGATCAATTATATAATCGGGGTAATAAATAGAAAAGAGATTTTTGGGCCCCGTCTTCACAAGGCACTCAAAGATATATAGCTTAATTTATATAGTTCAGAGTTAATAACAGTAAAAATGTCGTCTAGGATGACTAGTATCTTAATATGACATAATTACAATACTATTCTTCTGTAAGATCGAAATCGTTTAAAAATCCAGTATGGAAGTCACCTTCTCTGAACGACTTATCCCGCATCAACCTTCTGTGAAAAGGAACCGTTGTTTTCACACCTTCTACGATAAATTCGTCTAATGCCCTTTCCATTTTAGTAATACATTCCTCCCGTGTCTGTGCTCTACATATCAGCTTAGCGATCATGGAGTCGTAATAAGGAGGAATGGAGTATCCTGCATACACATGAG
>CAZFJO010000373.1:0-3444 GCA_964518915.1 uncultured Saprospiraceae bacterium | reverse complement strand
CATATATTCCTGATAAGGTACTATTGTCACTAGGCCATCCTAGTTCTTGTAATACATCATAAGCTTCTGCTGCTGACATTCTACCTTCTGAGTTAAATGAAAGAGAATAGATAAATCCTAGTGCCTCAGATAAGTGATGCAATTTATCATCATCCGTAACATCCGCAATTGCTTCATTTAGGTAATGGAATGCTGCAGCTGCAAGTCCTGCTTCGACATACAGCTTGATGTCTTGACGGCAAGCTTCAAGTGCAGCTTCATTTACATTTTCATCTCCAGGACCAAATCCTTCTCCAGCTTTCAATATAGACCTTCCTAGTACAAAGGCATCCATGATACGCTGAGCTAGGTTGATGCTATAAGCCTCTTCCGTTTCATCACTAAAGTCAAAAATATAATTAGCCATGAAATCTCCATCTCCATTAGATGTGTTGTCAGGATTGGGATAGGTGGAAGGGTTAGCAGCTAGGTATCCGAAAGCCTCATCCCATCTGTGTTGTCTGTCTGTACCATTACTTGCATAGTCTGCTCCTACTGCAGATTCATTGTTTCCATTAGGATTATCAGGCCCCGATTGAGACGGTCTTAAATAATCATCAACCATCTGATCGTATAATAGTGGACCATACATCCCTTTTTCTAAGATCTGTGCATATTCAAGTCCATTGGCACTTACGTGTCTTATATTATCACCAGTCGTTATCATACCAGCGACTCCTACAGATGCTGTCGTTGCGAAATTCTGACTTGACGCTACAAGCTGATCTGCAAGCTCAGCGAATGCATCAGCGACAGATGTATCTCCATTATCAAAGTTTAGCTCATCGATTTTAGTACGAAGATCAGAGTTTCCTTGTGCTTCTGCCGTTGTGAACTTATCTCTATTTTCATTAATAAGAGCATCAGCAATATCAAAAGTGATAGGTTCGTCTCGAGTTACAGAAACGATCTCTTTTAACTGAGCTACTCTTCTTAATTGTCCGTTGTATGCGCCAGGTGCGAAAACACCAGCTATATCATAAGATGAAGGAACACTGAATTCCCCCAAGTCTACGGCTCCAAATGCATCTAAGTTACTGGATAAAAATCCAGCATTGACATCTACAACTGTAGTAGGCATAATCTCTATACATTCACAAGTTTCTGCTTCTTTTACGAAGCCTTCCGGACAAGTTATTCCTACACATGGATCTGGAGTCAGTTGGGAAGCATCCGTAATACAAGAACATTCTACAGACAATACTTGACCTGCATCACAAGTTGTATTACATACTATATTTCCATCGTCACAGATGAAACCAGGAGGCAATGAAAGGTCTTCACAAGGGTCTTTGTCACAAGAGGAAATAAAAGCTACTAGTAAGGTAGCCATCATGAGTATAATTGAGTTACTTTTTATCATTAATTGAAAATTTTCAAATATGTTGTTTTAAAATAAAGGTGGTTATTTCTTTTATTTAGACTAAGTCTTAATAAAAATGCGAATATATATATCTTTATTAAATAATAGGAAGAGAGAGGGTGAAAAAATGTCTTTGTGGTAAAAAAAGTATACCCCTCACAACTGATGAACTTAATCCCTTGAACAATCACAAGTGGATTCGCTTCACTTTCCAGTGTAGGCATTTTCATACTCCTTACAGGATTTATTTTTAGCAATCTCTTTTTGCTGAGGCATAAACAGGAGATACTGCTGGTAGCTATCGGTATGCATTATATAGGTGAGAGTATGGAGAATCGTAATCTATCCAAAATCTCAGAGTGGAATCAAAGAAAAAAGGATATGCTATTTCTAGCATACCCTTTTTAAATACTTTAATATTTAACTTTCTACTATGGGAATACACCCATGGTTAGATAATCATTAGCTACTTTATTGATTGCAGAAACGAAGGCTGCCGACCTCAAGTCATCAATCGACTTCTTACGGTTAAATACCTCCAGAATCTGCTGGAAAGCGGTAACCATTGTTTCTTCTAGCCCAGACCTTACTAAATCAATTTCGTCCGCACCTCTTGTAAGCGCATTTTTCTCTCGGATACCGATGGTCTTACCGGTGAGCTCTTCTACCTTATTAACCAGATTGGTATAAACACGCTGGTTAAAACGCTTATCCATTCTTCCGAAGCGGATATGAGATAGATTCTTAAGCCATTCGAAATATGAAACCGTAACTCCACCAGCATTGATATACATATCTGGTATAATCATAATGCCTTTCTTCTTTAGAATGGCAGCTGCCTCTGCCGTAACAGGACCATTGGCGGCTTCTCCGATCAACTTGGCTTTAACCTGACGGGCATTCCCTTTATGAATCTGAGATTCTAAGGCAGCTGGAACCAGCACATCACATGGTATTTTAACCCAATCCTCACGCACATCAAGTGCCTTAGTTCCTGGGAATCCTATGATAGACCCAGTGCTCTTTCTGAATTTAAGAAGGTCCTTAATACTTATATTATCTTCAGAAACGATGGTTCCTTCTAATTCTGAAACCCCGATGACTTTCATTCCTCCTTCATCTTGAGAAATGGTTCCTGTGTACGACCCTACATTTCCTAGACCTTGAATAACCATGGTCTTTCCTTCTGTACCAGGTTCTAATCCGATTCTCTTAGCTAAGTCTCTATTGTTTAAAAACTCTCTGATTCCATAGAAAACACCTCTTCCTGTCGCTTCCGTCCTACCACGTATTCCATTCTGGTTGACAGGCTTTCCGGTTACACAGCCCACTGCATCAATCTCACCTCCCTTAAAAGTATTGTACGTATCTAATATCCAGGCCATCTCTCTCGGCCCAGTTCCGTAATCCGGTGCAGGTACATCTAAACTAGGTCCGATGAAATTCTTTCTTATAAGTTCAACCGTATATCTCCTAGTGATTCGTTCAAGTTGTGAAGCAGAATATTTTCTTGGACTTACTTTAACACCTCCTTTCGCTCCACCGAATGGAACATCAACCAGCGCGCACTTATAAGTCATCAATGCCGCCAGTGCCATTACTTCGTCTTGATTTACAAGATGAGAAAAACGTATTCCTCCTTTAGTAGGTGTTCTGTGATGGCTATGCTGGACTCTATAAGCTTCTATTACTTCATAAGAGGATCCGATCTTAACAGGAAATCTTATCTGATAGACAGAATTACACGCTTTAATCTGATCTAATAACCCCTTGTGGTGATTGGTATGCGCGGCAGCTTTATCAAAGTTCTGCTGAACACTTTCAAAAAAACTTGCTTGTTTACTTCCCATTTTTTATTTGATTTTCAAGTTTGGTTAGCTTCTTATCAATGCGGATAAGGTACCAGACAATACCGATGAAGATGATTAAAATACAACCGACGACGGTATATATTTTTCCGGTGCTCCGCAAGAAGTCGAGTGAGGAACTACCATGTGCAGAAAGCACGGCTGGAGCACATAGAATGGCTAGCACGAGTAGGT
>CAZFJO010000372.1:0-3450 GCA_964518915.1 uncultured Saprospiraceae bacterium | reverse complement strand
TCGGACGTGGCGTATTCAGGTTCATAGGGCTTCCACTTAAAATAAGAGGAGGTACAGGGTCACCAATAAGGGCAATTGCTGTGTATGAATAATCGTACTATTTCAAGCCAGATAGCTTTCGATCAATCCATTCTTTATTAAACGATTTTTCTAATTCAGCGTAAGCCCCTTTCTCTATTGTCTGTTCTATCACCTTATTTTTCATGACTAATATCTCATCACACATTTCCGTAAGTGTGGATAATATATGAGAAGAAATAAAGAAGGTACAACCCGCAGTTTTCAGTTTTTCCACTACACCCATAATCAACATATTTCCCTGGAGGTCAACCCCATTAAATGGTTCGTCCAATATATAGAAATTGTTTTTCTGCAAGAGCATGGCCTGGAAGGAGAGTTTCTTTTTCATTCCTGTAGAATATCCAGAAACGAATTCATCAAGGGGTAAATCAAACAAATTACTCCCAGCTGAAATATATTCTTCACCTCGTGCTTCTGCTAAAAACCGCATGTATTCAACCCCTTTCATATAAGGAAAGTAATATGGGTCTGTCATCAAGTACCCTGTTCTCTTTTTTACGCCTTCACTGTAAACGACTTCTCCACCATGCGTCTCGAGACCTAAGATCGATCTAAACAAAGTAGTTTTACCCGCTCCATTCTCTCCCACTAATCCGTAGACCATGCCTTTGTTGAGCTTAAAATTTACGCCATCAAGAACTTTATTAAACCCATATCGCTTCGTAATATTCTTGCCTTCAACCATGGTTCACATGTAGTTTTAGTTGTAAAATAGATCTGCGGTAAAAATAGTAGGACATGATTATTACGCCTAGCGGAACAACGCAACTTGCAATAAAAATCATATACACATACAAGGGGACTTGGCTGTCGTAGTAAGTATATTTTATAGTTGTCAACGTCCATGCCCCGATGACCCCTAAAGCAATCAAGGCAATAACATACAAGGTTAAATGAGGATAAAGAAACAGAAATACGCCTACAGGAATAATTCCAGTCAGCATATATCCGAAGAGCAACCTTCTACCCTTCAATTTCATAAATAATTCTATTGATATCGTATGTTGCCACAGCCAGACAGTATGTTCTTTCTTTTCTATAAACAACCAAGGAAGCAATTGTATAGCACCGATAGCTACCAATCCCAAGTTAGCATTCCCTACCGCGATAGCAATCCCTACCAGTATATAAAGAATCACATAGCCTATTCCAAAGGTTCTCGCTCCATAAGGAAATTGAAATGGTATTCTAGATAAAGGCGTATTAATCCTTGTAAGGTTTCTTTCTGCCTTAGTGAATAAGGAAAATAACAATGAAACGAGCAATCCAGTTATACACAAGGTCCATTCTGCCTTGAATCCCAAGTATAAAAAGAGAGGAATACATACAGTAACATTCTCTATGATCCGCAACATACGCCACCACTTTTCTCCTTCAATCGATCTGAGAAAATGGTTCCTGGCTCGGCCACACAATTGCCATAGACCGGTGGTCCATCCTGCCATCACTATATAAGGTGCATACTCAGTTCTGAAATCTAAAAGTGTCACAAAACCAATGAGGATTATGATCAATAGGAAGACACCTAAGATAGGGTTAACATCGTATCTTCTGCAGGATCTAGTCCAGATTCTAGATAGCAATGCTACATGGCGTAGGATAAGTGATTTCAATTCCACACTACAAATGAAAGATGAATTAAAACCAATTCAGATTTTCTTAGATGTATCGCATTCATCCAGCTACGAAATGAAATAATCACTTAGTTTCCTGGAATCGGAGCTGGACCCTCTGGCAAAATCGCCTCGTACTTGTAATCTCCTTTTCGTTCTAAAAACTCTTTCTTCATTTCTTCAACCTTGTCTGGTGAAGTATAGAGATCAACCATAGTCATGGCAAGCGCCTTGGAAGCATAAACCATTCCTTTGTGACCGATAGACATTCCACCACAAGCTACAACTGCCCAGGAATGCCATGGAGTACCTTCAGGAGCAGTCGTTACCCCTAGTCTTATCTCTGGAACCAACCAGCTTATGTCTCCCACATCAGTGGATCCACCGCCTGGATGCTCTTTCGTTTCTTCTAGTGGTTTAATAATAGCATCCATACCCGTTTTCTTCTTGCCAGTCGCTTCTTGTATCCCATAAGCAAACTCTTTTTCTACTTCCGTATAAGTTATCGGACCTAGTAACTCTAAATTTTTCTGCATAACTTCTCCACCGGTCCGATTGACCAGCACCTCATGTAATCCAGAGACCAAGGTAATCTTATAATCTACATCAGCCATGATGGCAGCACCCTCAGCAATTTTCTTAACCCTATTCCACACAGCAACCATTCCTTCTCTTTTCGTGTCTCTTACTCGGGTCCATACCTTAGTATAATCTGGTACAACATTAACTACATCTCCTCCATGCATGATGTGGTAATGAATCCTTACTGTAGGCTTTACATGCTCTCGGTAGTAGTTGATTCCTGTTGTAAATAACTCTAGCCCATCAGATGCACTGCGTCCGTTCCACGGGTCAGCGGAGGCATGTGCTGCTTGTCCGTAAAACTCCACAACGAAATCTACCAGCGCTAAGCTAGATTGAACGTCTGCTTTAATGCTGGCGCTCGGGTGCCAATCTAAGCAGACATCTAAGCCCTCGAATAAGCCCGCTCGAGCCATAAACAACTTCCCGAAAAATTTCTCTTCCGCAGGTGTTCCATAAAACTTTATGGTTCCTTGCAGCTTTCCATCTTGCATCAACTTCTTTATAGCAGTTGCAGCTGCAAGTGACCCTACACCGAATAAGTTATGCCCACAGCCATGACCAGCTCCTCCCTCCTCTAGAGCGATCTTATGCGATTCTGCTTTCTGGCTGATTCCTGGAAGAGCATCGAATTCTCCGAGAATTCCGATTACTGGGCTTCCTGACCCATAACTTGCCACGAAGGCTGTCGGAATATCCGCTACGCCTCTTTCTACCGTGAATCCCTGCGCTTCCGCAAATGAGGCCAATATCTCCGACGATTCTGTTTCTTCAAATGCCAACTCGGCAAGTGCCCAGATGCGGTCAGACATATCTATATATTCTTCTTGAAATCCATCTATAGATGCCAGGACTTCTTTTTTTAAATCGGTGATCTGTGCTTCTCCAGTAGAGAGAAAGAAATAAGCAAGGCTAAAAAGTATCGTTCTTTTCATGAAAAATTATGGTTATAGCTCAACAATGGTCATATAGTGTTTTATCCTACTACATAACAAAATCACCTGAAAATAAACAATTGATGTGAATCAACCGTAATCCCGAACCATAAGATTACAACCTCTAATCTCAGAATGGTCTATTCTGCCATCGACAGTAAACTTCCCACCTTCTGTAACCATTCCTAAATCGTCTGTTGCTATAAAAGAACAAGAGTCCAGGTTAGTCAAGTCTATAA
>CAZFJO010000371.1:0-3451 GCA_964518915.1 uncultured Saprospiraceae bacterium | reverse complement strand
TGCGCAGACAATATAAGAATTTTATCTGCAGCCATGGTTGAGAAAGCTGCATCTGGACACCCAGGAGGTGCCATGGGAGGAGCAGATTTCATCCATATACTCTATTCTGAATTCCTGACCTTCGATCCAGATGATATGGCATGGCCACATAGAGATCGATTTTTCCTTGATCCCGGACACATGTCCGCTATGCTGTATAGCCAGTTAACCCTCTGTGGCACATTAAGCCTTAGTGACATAGAGAATTTTAGGCAATGGAAAAGTCCTACTCCAGGTCATCCCGAAGTAGATATAAAAAGAGGAATCGAAAACACCAGTGGCCCTTTAGGCCTAGGTCATACTTTCGGTATAGGAGCAGCAGTTGCAGAGCGTTTTCTAGTTGAAAGATTCGGAGATTGGATGGATCACTACACCTACCTATACATATCCGATGGGGGTATACAAGAAGAGATTAGTCAGGGAGCAGCTAGGATAGCTGGACACCTTGGTTTAGGTAAAGTAATCATGTTTTATGATGCGAACGATATTCAACTTTCTACAGAGGTAGATGAAGTCACCACGGAAGATACAGCTGCTAAATATGCAGCATGGGGATGGCACGTAACAACCATCGACGGCAACAATCACGATGCAATAAGAAATGCCATAGAAGCTTCTCAAGCAGAGACCGATAGACCTTCCATCATAATAGGTAAAACAATCATGGGCCTAGGTGCTGTGAAAGACGATGGCACTTCACATGAAGGAGAAGTAGAAACCCACGGTAAACCTCTAGGAAAATCTAAAGCTTCCTTTGAAGGAACCGTAAGAAACCTAGGTGGAGATCCGAGCAATCCTTTCACCATATTTCCTGAAGTAAACGATTACTACAAGAAGACCCTAGCAAAGAAAAGAGAGGCCGTTGCTTTTAGAAAAAACATAGCAGATCAGTGGGCATCTGAGCATCCAGATAAAGCCGCTACCTTAAAGCGTTTTTTCAGTAATGAAGCTCCGAATTTAAAATGGGATGAAATTGCCCTAGGTGAAAACGAAGCAACAAGGAATGCTTCTTCTAAGGTGCTTGCTTACTTCGCAGACCATGTAGACAATATGATTGTTGCTTCAGCAGACTTAAGCAACTCAGATAAAACAGATGGTTTCCTTAAGAAAACATCAGCCTTTAAAAAAGGGGATTTCAGTGGATCTTTTCTACAAGCTGGAGTAGCAGAATTGACCATGGCTGCAATGGCTACAGGTATGGCTCTACACGGTGGTGTGATCCCAGTGTGTGCAACGTTTTTTGCATTTAGCGATTACATGAAACCTGCCATAAGAGTTGCTGCACTTATGGAGCAACCGGTGAAATTCGTGTGGACCCACGATGCTTTCCGAGTCGGAGAAGATGGTCCTACGCATCAGCCGATAGAACAAGAAGCGCAGATCCGTCTTCTGGAGCAACTGAAGAATCACTCTGGTAAAAACAGCTTCATGGCGCTGCGTCCAGCGGACAGCGCAGAAACGGTACAATCCTGGAAAATGCTTCTAGAAAACAACCATACACCTGGAGGCTTGATACTTTCTCGACAGAACATCAAGGATATTGATGGCGGTGACATGAGTAGATATGAACAATCGAAAAATGCCGATAAAGGAGGATACGTTGTCTTTCAGAATCGCAGTGACATAGACATCATCCTTATCGCCAATGGCTCTGAAGTTGCCACTCTCATGGAAGCAGCTAAGACACTTTCGTCGACTATGGGTGTCCGTGTTGTGTCTGTACCTTCTGAAGGCGTATTCCGTAACCAATCTACAACCTATCAGAATGAAGTACTTCCTGCGGGAGTTAAAAAATTCGGATTGACAGCTGGGCTTCCAGTAACACTAAGAGGGTTAGTAGGTGATGGATTGATCCACGGCATGACCCATTTCGGATACTCTGCTCCTTATACCGTACTGGATGAAAAATTTGGATATACGGCAGAAAATGTGGTTTCTCTAGTTAATAACTATGTTGGATCGTAGATGTCGTTCTCGATAGAACAAGAAATCTTCGGATACATCGATGGCAGGGAGGTTGTAAAGTACCTACTTAGCAATGATACAATTACAGTTTCACTCCTTACTTATGGTGCTACCATACAGTCTATAGTTACACCAGATAGATATGGGATTCTAAGTGATGTTGTTCTTGGCTTCGATAGCCTGGAAGGTTACTTAGAAGAACAGCCCTACCTAGGATGTACTGTAGGAAGATATGCTAACCGCATTGCACACGGAAAATTTACCATAGATGATATCGATTATCAATTGGCTACCAACAATGACGGCAATCACATCCATGGGGGAAACAAGGGCTTAGATAAAAAAGTATGGGAAGCCGAGTCATTTGCGGATGACAGCAAGGCACAAGTCTCTATGTCTCTTTCAAGTCCCCACATGGAGGAAGGATATCCTGGAAACCTTGATGTAAGCGTCACTTTTACCTTGAGTCAGAAAGGGAAGTTACAGATTGATTATTCAGCATCTACGGATAAGAAAACCATTATCAACCTTACTAATCACAGTTATTTCAACCTCCACAACAATCACGATAGACCTATTCTTGATCATATCTTGGAGATCAACTCTGATAAAATAACAGAGATAAATAAACTATGTATTCCGACTGGTAAGTTTCTTCCGATTAGCCGTACACCACTTGACTTCATTACCCCTACAGAGATAGGTCGATCCATCGATGAAAAACACCTTATGCTTTCTTATGGTAACGGATACGATTTCAATTATGTGCTAGATCACAATGGAAGCCTAGAATCTAGTGTTGCTACTGTTTTAAATCCTGTGAACGGAAAAACTATCCAGGTATTCACGACAGAACCTGGCATCCAATTGTATACTTCTAACTGGCTCGATGGCTCTTTTTCAGGAAAAAGGGGAATAAAATACAACAAGCATGGAGCCGTATGTCTAGAAACACAGCACTATCCAGATTCTCCTAATCATCCTCACTTTCCTTCTACACTATATGGACCATATCGGACATTTAAGTCCACAACGATTTACACTTTTGGGGTAACTTAATATCATAATGTTATATTTAAACTGTGATTAGATATGATACTTGAAAAATGAAAAAGACGTTAAGATCACTGGTTATGTCCACGCATCTAGACATATTAGGTGCAATACTCATACTCGGAGTGTGTGTATTTAGAGATTTCCTAGGTACGGTATACATCTCTGGAAATATGACTTATGGGAATGAAATATCTTCTATTCCTTCCTTGGTCATGAAAGGTGGATATCCTTTAGGAATTCTTTCAACAGTAGGTGCAATTTTCTCATTACTAGCCACTCGCTTTACAGGTAAGCAAAACAACTTAGGCAACTTTATTGGAACTCGAACAACTGTTAAATCTGATATTAATGATTTTCTATTTGGTAAGTTATCAGAAGTAATAACCTATCC
>CAZFJO010000370.1:0-3493 GCA_964518915.1 uncultured Saprospiraceae bacterium | reverse complement strand
ATAGTCCATTTAGGACTATTGGCCTTCCTGCGTCAGGCTGCATTCAAGTGAGCCGTCTTTTTTGATTTATAAAGAGAACTATTCTAGGCAACCCATCCGGATGGTTCACATCAGGTTCCTTCCATTCTTCGACATCCGTCTCAGATCTTCCTACGTCAGACCAGTCAGTCATAACGCCGATGACGACCAGCGACCAACCGTTACGTAGAAATTATATTCCCAACCAATAACTTATTTTCAACACAAGCGTACGGCCGACAGGATTTAATCTATCCAGCGTATTGTAATTATCCGTATACACAAGAAATAAGTCAGACATAGGTGCATAACGCCATTGTAACCCCGTATTGACATTCATCCTGTTAGCTTGTGTGTTGTATTGGAAAAAAGTTGTCCAGAATAGAGATGTAGAAAAGTTTAATTCTGCTCTTGCCGTCAATAAGGTTATATCTAAATCTCCATAGGGCTCAGGCAATCGGATAAGGTTATTTTCAACACCCAAACTAATGTTTCCCCACGGTTGTTTTCTGAAATTTAGATCCAAGGTGTTCGTGAACTTGTTGCCATTATAAAATCCTCCATATACTGAGAAGAAGGATAAGTTCAAGTCCTTTCTCGTGTCGGTATTGAATTGAATATTAAATTCCCAATTATCATATTGCTCTGCAGGCAACGGTGTTTCAGTTAAAGCAAAAGGAAAAACCAAATCCTGGAATATATGATTTATCCTAAACCTTAATTCACTTGTATTTTGGAAGAAGATAAAATGCCTAAACCTAGTGTACCACTCATTTAATAATCCTCCATTATTTATGATTATAAAATTCTCAATTCCTGACCAATGAAAATTAACTTTATCTGACTTGGGATAAATATAGTAGTTGACCATATTCCCGATCTGCGTATAACCGATCCTAACAACTTCATCAGTCAATGGATTAAAATTGTTGACTCGGGCATTAAACCCCATATCAGAAAAATAGTTTTCCCCTAAGTTTTGTACAAATACAAACGTTCTAAATTGTTCTCCTGAATAATCAAATCTACCACATACATGTTTATTGCTCGAACTGAACCCCTTTTATAAGATTGGATCATTCCTAATTGTCCTGATAACTTTCCATCCCCAGTACTTAAGTTTAATTCTCCTCCTAGGTTTCTTCCATAATCTCCATCTACAGATTCAGATCCATTATACGCTTGACGATTTAGAAAAAGACCCTTAATTGTGGAACGTGCTCCGATTCTATAATTAGTAGCTAAAGAGTAGAAGTTCTGGCCTGGGGCTACATCCGTAGTCCGGGTATGCATGTTAAGTGCACCTATCCGTAGCTTGTCTGTTACGTTTCCAGTTAGCCTTGCTCCATATAGAATAGGAACAGTATTTCCATTAGGGTCTAATCCAATCCTTCTGCTATAAAAAGGTTGATTGGCAAATTGGCCATAGTTGCTGAATAGGTCCGCATTTTCTAAAAAGAATTGTCGTCGTTCTGGAAAGAAAATATTGAAACGTGTAAGATTAGAAACTTGGCGATCAACTTCAACTTGTGAGAAATCAGGGTTTACCGTAAGGTCTAAATTTAAATTAGTAGTTAAGCTAATTTTGGCGTCTCCACCTATGTCAGATTTGTTTGTCGTGTTATCTGGATCGAATGATTTAGAAGTTGATACGGTTGTATATGGTATGAGGGCGATGTTGCTTCGCTTAGCGTCTGGAAAATTGTCCCATTTTATCAAGCCTAGATAACCCATATCTCCAGGATCAAATTGTCGAGGCACAGGAGACCACACATGAGCTTGATTCATTTCTGCATCAAATCTGACAAAATTCATTCCCCATTCATCATTGTTTTTGTCAAATCTTAAAGTTTTGAAAGGAATAAATATTTCTACTTCCCAGTGATCGATATACATTTTCGCTCCGGATTTCCAACGATTGTCCCATGAGGCGTCTCCATTTTGATCGCTGAGTAGTATCTCTGTTTGTGCGCCGCCTGCATTGACACCAAAAGCAAAGGCATTGGTTTTTTGATTGTTGGGATCTATGACGACGACAAAGGCATCAGAGTTACCAAGAAGGTCCCTTTTCAATGTGGGTATTACTTGCCCTCCAGGATCTTCCATTGAAGCCCCGATATAGATGCCATTGATATCATATCCTATTTTTACCGTTGTATGCACACTTGCCAGCGTGTCATCTATAGGGTTTTGCTGGTAGAACCCGGTAATTGGTGTTAATTGATTCCAGGCTTCGTCATCTAAAGCGCCGTCTATGGTAATCTCTCCTGAGATGGAGTGCATATCAGCAGCCCTTCTTTCAAACTCAAACGGTACTTGGCTTAAAATGTAGGGAATAAAAAGTAGACTTATTAGGAGCGTAAAAATTCCCTTTGTTGTGTCTTTCATTGCAGCATGAATGTAGTTAAGGTTTTTATTATCGCACTAATAATGAATTGCCATTAGAAACTAATTAACAATTATGCCTTTTAGAATCCTATTTATATATACACCGACCACTTTGCCCTATTGCCTGTTTTTTTCTTTTATAGATACTGAAAGTAACACTAAAATGAAGGTTCATCATTTAGAAATTGCGAAAACGCGTTCTAGTATTTCATACCTGTCCTGAGGTATTTCTGGTAATGCTGTGTCTTCAATGTAATCTACCCCAACAACTAAGAAATCATCTATATCTCCTTGAGAATAGGGTATACTATTATAAGAAAGATATACAGGCGTTAGAGATGCTGGATTACCTGCTTCAATGGAAGGGATCCAATTTTGAAAACTTATCTTTTCTCTTTCCTTATTATTGACGACAAATGAAATATAGTACATACCATTCTTGCTTACATTTTCTATATCTGCATATCCGATAATATACCCAAGAGGATTAAGTATGGCGTCTAAGTTTTTAGAAGACGAACCGACCCCTTTTTCATTTAAAACAATATGGAAGGTATCCACCATCATGTTGATCCCTTTAGGGTCCTTGATATAGGGAGGTGGCCCGACAAGGTTTTCAATGAATTCTGTATAACCCGATGGAAATATTTCACTATCGAAGAGAGAAACGATCCCGTCACCATCATTGTCCATAGGATAATACCTAGGTCTTTCTAAAAGTATTTTTTCTGATTTTTCATAATATACAATAGGATCGGTAAGACTGAAACCGTGTTCTTTTTTGTATGTTTTATCATTTAAATCTTTGAATTGTAATTGAGCATTTACACTAGTAATTTTAAACAAGTCAATGTGTCGACTGAGCTCATCTGAGTTTCTTACAATTTCATACCATTGTCCATCAAAGTCAAAGAATTTCTCTAAACTGTCTCTATCATAGATGCTAGACTGAAATACGAACTCTTCCTCGCTGTAAGGGTTTTCAATCTTGTTTTCTTCTAGATAATATCCTTCATCAAGAATGGGCTTAGAATCAATTTTAGCATACATCTGTATATAAGGATACTGATTATACTCGAAGTATACA
>CAZFJO010000369.1:0-3522 GCA_964518915.1 uncultured Saprospiraceae bacterium | reverse complement strand
TCCCCATACTGGCTACCGCAGCAGCAGTGATGTTTATGCTGTTGTTAATGGGCATGTATACCGTAATTACTTCTTCTCTTAAGTCCTTTCTATCGGAACAATCGGTGGAGAGTTTTAAGATCTTGGTGGTATTCGCACTCGGATGTTTAGTAGGCTTATTTACTTTTAGCCGATTGATGAGTTACTTGTTTAAAGAATTCAGAACACCCACATTCGCTGTACTTACTGGTTTTATGCTGGGTTCACTCAATAAGATCTGGCCTTGGAGAAACATCGCTGAGGTCATGAATAAGGAGACGGGAGAACTACTTAGTTACTCGTCTGATATGAAGCCTCTGCTCGGAGAAACAGTTAAGATTGTAACTGAAACCAATGTGATGCCTAGTAGCTACACCATGGGTAGCCCTCTTATCCTTGCAACAATAGTTGCTGTGTTAATCGGATTTTTATCTGTATTCTTACTAGATCGATTAGATAATAGTAAAACTAGAACGCAAGCCCCTCGTACAACCAGTTAGCCAGGGCCTGACGATTAGAGGCCTTCTTTATTCTTCGGTGATCATCGGTGTTTTTAATGTTAGCAAGTTCTACATACAAGGAAGTAGGCATAGAATTTCTTATTACGTACAATCCTCTTCCTTCTACATGGCCTTTATAACCACGACCAGCCTGATACTTATTGTATTTTTTCTCGAATACGCCTTGCATCTTTTTAGCCAATAATTTTCCTGATCTTGAATTGCGATAATGGATAAAGAAAACATCTTGCTTCTTACTCTTCGCCCTTGAGTCTACATGGATGAATATGCTTTTCTGTTCCTTGATGCCTTGTTTTTTATACTTGTAATAAAGTTTATTAATGGCATCAGATCGTTGTTTTAATCGGGCTTTATGATTCAATGGTATGCGTTTTCCGACACATACTTCATCTTTGTCGCAGATTAAATCTTCGCCATCGCGGATACCATCGTTCTGATCTTGTACGATCAAGTGGACTATGGCTCCATGTTGCATAAGGTTTCTAGCGAGTCTTGCCGATACATCATAAGCATACTCGTCTTCGCACATGTCAGAACCTGGTTGATCGCACATAGCACCTGGATCTGGTCCTCCATGTCCGCTTACTACATAGAATACCTTACCTGCGAGACTGTTGTCTATTTTCTCTATGCGGCTATATTTTTTTCCGAAGTAAGGGTAGTGGATTACATTTTTGTCTTCTTTCTCGGTTTCTGCTTTCGCAAATGTATATCCAGCATCCTTACAATCAAGCTCGTGGTAAGGAACCCACAGTATCTTGCTATCTAAGTAGTTACTCCTTCTGGCTCCTTTATTTAGCAATTGCTCGTTGTATTCCTTTATGCGTAGTGCCTTCTCCCAATCGTCTACACCGATGGTTGACCTGATGGATACACCATTATAAGTATATATGTACACAGGTATCTTGTACTTAATGCCAGTTTTAAGAACATCCCCTTTCTCGAAATTATTGATTTCATAGAATTTATCGACGTTGCATTTTTCATCGTTTAGATCGTATCTGTCTAGCAATGAAATAATGCCATCTCCAGTCTTAGGAGATACAGTATGAAAATTAGCATTCTTGTTGGCATATGTAAGTGTACACAATACAGAAAATACCAAAGTGAAAAATCGGGTCATAGAAATTGGGTTTTAGAACAAAACAAAGATAATTACATATTATGAAAAATCATAATATGTTAAGTGTTGATTGTGTTAAAAATGAATCAATTTTCCGTTACTATGTTATCAGAATTAAGAAAAATAGCGTTTTACTTTTTAATACGGGTTAACAATCTTGTAGTCAAGGTGTAAGCTAGAGGGTGTTCATGGCTTCATCAAGGTCCTTGACTGATAATGAAAATAGATACGCGTAGATCTAAATCAGGTTCGATCTAAAGTATTTAATTCACTTGATTATATAACGGAATTACGTCATTGCCCATTATCTTTGTCGCAATATTATGGTGACAAGAATTATTGCCTTATTGCAACGTGAAATCAAGGTGGAATGGAGACAGAACTATGCCTTATCTGGTGTATTGCTGTTTATTGCCATGATTACGTTTATAGTATATAAAGCATTTAACCGATTTACCCCGATGGAGTGGTTGGTTATGCTATGGATCATTGTTCTTTTCGCGGGCTTAAATGCGATTGTGAAAAGCTTCGTACAAGAGGATGCTGGTACTTATAGATACTATTATGGCCTTATAGATCCGCTAGAGCTGGTATTGGCTAAGTTGATTTATAACATTGCATTGCTGGGGTTGCTGTTTCTGATAGCTGTTTTTTTAATGGCTTTTTTCGGAGGAAACCCGATTCGTATTCCGTGGTTGTTCTGGAGTTCAGCGGGTCTAGGTATAGTAGGGATAGGAACGGTATTTACTTTAGTGTCTGTCATGTCCGCGGCAGGATCTGGTAGTTCAACATTGATGTCGATCATGGCCTTGCCATTGATTCTTCCCATATTGCTTACTCTCATTAAAGTTACGGCGGATGCACTAGGCTTGATAAGTGATTCTGATGTGGATACGGATCTTTTGATACTGGGAGCTATAGATTTATTGATGTTGGGACTTACCCTTATTCTTTTTCCTTTAGTTTGGAAATCTTAATTTAGAATTATGAAAAAATGGTGGTGGAAGATATTGGGCGTATTGTTGATCATATACACGCTGATTGTGGGCATGCTTGTCCCGCTTAAAATGGGAATCAATGGTATAGATAACCAGCAGTTATCTACTGGTGTGACAAGTGTAATTAACATCAAGACTTACAACAGTCATCTCGATGAAGCGAAAAACATCCACGCTTTCTTGCGCATTGATTCATCTGGATTTATTGCCGCAGATAATATAGACGTGATTGCTTACAATGAAGTCGCGCTTGAATTTAGTCCTTCTTTAAGTATGCCGATAGGGGATAGCATCGTACCTGCTTCCCTTATACTATATAATGAAATTGATGGAGATGCCAGCCTTCCGAGGTCGGTTTTTATAAAAGGGAAGCCTGGAGAGAAAGCGGTTGCACCTAACCTTGTTCAAGAACTGCCAGCTGACATGACTCGGGTTGAAGGTTTTAGATATCCATATAGGCCCATCCTCCATGAGACGGTGAGGAATATTTTTTTCCATGTTACCTTATGGATGTCCATGTTTATATTATTGATTGCCAGTTTGGTTTATGCAATTCGGTATCTTAAGACCAGGAATCTTGAGGACGATCACAAATCTAAGTCATTTACTATGGTGGCCATTCTCTTTGGGGTACTCGGAGTTATTACCGGATCGTTATGGGCAAGGTTTACATGGGAGGCATGGTGGATTTCAGATGTAAAACTTAATATGACAACCATTGCCATGTTGATTTATCTAGCCTATGTAGTGCTCAGGTCTTCCATTGCAGACCAAGATCAGCAGGCCAAGGTTGCTTCTGCATATAATATATTCGCATTTGTTGCTATGATTCCTCTGGTATTCGTTATCCCTAGATTGATGG
>CAZFJO010000368.1:0-3533 GCA_964518915.1 uncultured Saprospiraceae bacterium | reverse complement strand
GTCAGGTATACTTCTTCTGCAACTATACTATCTAATACAAGGGATACATCTGCAAATAGACCCAAATCCCATAGTTTCTTGATCCCAGCACTTAATTCATTGCTTGGCAGCGTTATGAGTTTTCCTTCTCTAAGGCCTGTTATAGATTTGATAGCATTATCATCTCGAGCTTCTGCGCCGATGACATTAATTTTTGCAATGGTATATTTACTTGGATTGCTGTAATCTAACTCGGCAAATTCTGGAGCCATAGGATTCTCAGTCTGGGCTTGGACCTGAAGACCTATCAATAACAACAATATGACAAAGGAACATTTCCTCATAGTTTCGAACGATAACGAAGGGCTCAAAAAACGACCTAATCTGATGTATGCTGTTCCCATTTTCCTTTTTAACCAGTCTTTAAGACATTACTGACCTGATCGCCAGTCATGCCGAACCTTCTTTCTCTCTTTTGATAATGGACTATAGCTTGATAAAGATCATCCTTGCCAAAGTCTGGCCATAGGGTATCTGAAAAGAATAATTCTGAGTAAGAAATCTGCCATAGTAGGAAGTTGCTCACTCTATGTTCACCACTTGTGCGGATTAACAGTTCTGGATCAGGATAAGAACTAGTCTCTAATTTGTTCACAAAGTGTGCTTCTTCTATGTCCTTAGGATCCAACTTGCCATCCTTAACATCTTGCGCTATTTCCTTGATAGACTTCATGATCTCCCACCTGCTGCCATAGCTCAAGGCTAGGACAAGTGTCATATGGTCATTCTCTGCAGTGCTATCCATGGCATGTTGCAGTGCCTTACGGGTTTCTTCAGGAAGTGAGTCAAGATCCCCAATCGCCTCGAGTCGGATATTATTCTTGTTGAGGGTCTTAAGTTCTTTGCTTACTGTGCTCACGAAGAGTTTCATAAGCGTATTGACCTCAAATCGTGGTCGCTTCCAGTTCTCCTTGGAAAAGGCGTACAGTGTCAAGTACTTCACACCAAGCTCTGCGCAGGTCTCTGTAACGCTTCTTACAGCCTTTACACCATTTTGATGACCCCACACTCTAGGCTTGTTGTGTTTCTTAGCCCAACGCCCATTCCCATCCATAATGATGGCAATGTGCTGAGGTAGCTTATTTTGGTCTATATGTTGTAAGTCTGTAGACATTGATTTGCAATGCTATCGCAAAAAGTCCGCAAAATTAGTCATTAAATTCGTCCTTCTCTTTCATCTCTACAGAAATGACATATCTTTGCGCTCCTTTTTAATAAGAGACTATGAAAAAAGATACACATCCAGGCAATTACCGAATGGTCGTTTTTAAAGACGTATCGTGTGATGAATCTTTCATTACCCGCTCATGTGCTCCTTCAAAAGACACAGTAGTATGGGAAGATGGGAATGAATACCCGCTTGTTAAAGTAGAGATCTCTAACAAGTCTCATCCGTTCTTCACTGGTAAGATGAAGTTTGTTGATACAGCAGGACGTATCGACAAGTTCAACAAGAAATTTGCGAAGTTTGGTAGCAGGAAAAAACCTGCAGCCGCAGAGGACGAAGCTACAGTAGCTGAATAAGCACTGCTTGTAATAAGAAATAGTAAGGCTCTGAACTTTGTTCAGGGCCTTTTTTCGTGGACCTGCTCCTGCTTACTTACCACTCCAACTGTGTTCGAATCCTTCCTTATATTTGTTTTTCTTTAATATGAGAGCACATAGAGTTCTTTTTGACGGATCTAATAGTAATTCGCTTCTGCCATTAACATATCTCAGAGCAGTATGTGATTGTCGGATCGGCTTATTAACCATACGAGAAAAATGGGAAGCATGGTGGCCCGGACAATATGAGGTTCATACGGCACAGTACCTGCAAGGACTATATTCTGAATTGAATCAAGGGTCGTCAAGAATCTTTATTAATGGAGCTATTCTTCCCAGTCCAGCCCTTATTGATGACATCCAACAATTAAAAATCGGAGAATTATTGCTCTACCAAGATGAGGTAGTAGCAGTTTACCTGGCAGAAGGAGATAGTATTGAGACTCTAAAGTATTCAACCGTAAGTCAGGATCGCATTAAGAGGACGCAAAGTCCGATTAAAAAAATCACATACCCAGAAGATATACTTTCCCTAGCTCCCGATGAATTTCTAAATGATTTTGAAATTCTAACTAGAGGGAAAACATCTGCACCGATTCCTGATCATGTGAAGAGTCGAGGAGAACATATATATATAGATCCTACTGCTCAAGTCTACGATTGTATTCTTAATGCAAGTGAAGGACCTATATATATCGGCCCCGATTCAGAAGTCATGGAATATGCAGTCATTAAAGGGCCGGTAGGTTTACATTCTAATTGTAATATACATGTAGGAGCTAAGGTGTATGCCAATACCTACCTAGGACCTTATTGTAAAATAGGAGGGGAGATCAAGCGAACTTCTATTTTTGGATATTCTAATAAAGGTCACGAGGGATTCTTGGGAGATTCTATATTAACAGAATGGTGTAATCTTGGAGCAGATACTAATAATTCTAATCTCAAGAACACCTATGGAGATGTTAGCCTCTGGGATATAGATCAAGAACAATATCGGAATACGGGAAGGCAATTTCTTGGGGCAATACTAGGTGATCATACACGCTGCGCCATTAATACGGCATTTATGACAGGAAGTGTTTCTGGTGTATTTGCAAATGTCTTTGGTTCCATTAATCCTCCGAGATACATGCCTAGTTTTTCATGGGGAACTGACAATGTTTATAAAATAGATAAGGCAATAGAAGTTACATCCAAAGTAATGGCCAGAAGAGGTATAGCCACATCGGATAGTTATATTGCTGCGATGAAACATCTTGCTTCTCTATCGTGAATATCTTTCAGAAGTACCTTTCCTTTTTATGGGATATTAGAATAGAAGAAAGATCTTCACCTTACAATCCATTATTAGTTGTTTTCATCGCACAAGGGAGGTATCAATTATGTACTGCTGATGCGATTTATTCTCATGATGATAAGTATTATAATTTCAAGGAAATTCTAATCAATCAGATCAATTATAATCAATTGCCTGGTAAGAAAGCATTGGTTCTGGGATTAGGTATGGCAAGTATTCCAATAATTTTAGATCAGCTATATCCTGGGGAATGGGAAATTACTGGAGTAGAAATAGATGAGGAAATAATTGACCTAGCATCTACTTATTCTTTACCGAATATCAATTCTCAAGTAAATACTATTCAAGCCAATGCAGAAGTATATGTTGAGTTATGCCATGAGAGATTCGATATGATATGTATTGACCTGTTTATAGGACAGAAGACTCCCGAAGTATTTAGATCTATGTCCTTTTTAGAAAGTGTAGCCGGATTATTGAATGAAGGAGGTATAGTGATCTATAATACAATCGCATTTACCAAAGAGGATCTAGCGCTATCGGAAAGCTTCTATAATGATGTTTTTCGCCATGTTTTTCCGCAAGGAAGAAGTATTCCAGCGCATAAAAATCTGATGTTATTGAACCGATAATTCATGGAAAGGAACAT
>CAZFJO010000367.1:0-3533 GCA_964518915.1 uncultured Saprospiraceae bacterium | reverse complement strand
AATAATGATGGACGATGTCTAATTTCTCTGACCTAGACATCAAGCCTGGATTGATGCCTGGCATGCCCTCTGGAATCGGTTTATTCAATTCTGCGAAATACTTTACCCATACAGAGAAAAATTCTTTTGACTCCGGATCTTTAAAAGTCATCGGCGCAAGCGAAAATACTTCTTCACCAGTCTGCGAATTGAACGCGTCTAATAACAACTCCGAACAATAATAGCGATCGTTGCCATAGACGAAGAGCGTATCGTAGGCATAGTCTAATTTGCCTTGAGCCCAATTAAGAATATCGGGAATAGCCTCGGAATAATCTGCTTGCAATCTCCCTACACTCACTCTAGGCAGTCCCGACTCTGTCGTACTTGCATATAAAAAAGTATCTAAAGGGGTAAGAGTAACACCTTCTGACTGTATGGCTTCCAGCACCCAGAGCTTTCCTTCATCCTCTACAACCAGTCCGACGTGGGCATAATCGATGTTGTCTCTTCCATGTGTTACTTTATTGATCGCTTCCGCAAATGGTGTCCCATCCCATTGCTGAAACAAAAGATCTCCGGGCCTAATCTTAAAGTCAGAATCTCCACAGCTTAAGATTACGCTCCATAATAAAATGGGTAAAAGTTTACGCATGGTCTAAATTTATAACAATTCAATGGCCTTACCAACTACCGCCTCCGCCACCACCAAAACCACCACCTACAGATCCGCCGCCAGACGAACCACCACTTGAGGAGGATGCAGGACTCGAGGAAAATACGGAAGTGATCTCTTTCGGGCTAAAGGAATCGGTAAATTGGCCATAACTCTGTGCCGAATCATGTCCATCATTGCCATAATAATACCAAGCAGGTGCTGCGTAAGAATCATCGCGACTCTTCATCATCTTCTTCCATTCCTTATCTAGACCAAATGCAACTACATAAGGAAACATCTTATCTAGGTATTCCGGATCATCTTTCTGCAATTGATAGATATCATCCGAATTAGGATTCTTAAGGAATTCCTTAAGTCCTAGCAACTCCCTTCTTAACCGAACACCCTCATCGGACAATTTCAGCCTCATAAAACGGATGACCAGAAGAACAACCCCTGCTACAATCAATCCCACTCCCGATACAATAAGTTGCCACATTACAATCAAGAGAATCCCTGAGCACATAAGCAGTATGCTTACGATAATAAGGTTGTTGCTCTTGAAGACCGATTCAGCCTCACCATCATATAGAGGATAGTCTCTTACCCATTTTTTAAGGCTAGCAGATGTCTCGGACATCGTCTTATAAAACTTATTTTTAAGATCCTTAAGCATCACCTGATCCCCATCGGCAAATAGTCCGTTAAAAAAATCACGTTCGTACCCTGGTTCCTCACCTGTCAGTTCTCCCGTTTTATAGAAATAAACCTCCTTATCGGAGCCGTCAGAAGGAATCACCCTCATCTCGATTAAGCCCCTCCTACCCCAGTCTGGAATCATAGAGACTATGTCACTGTTGTGCACGGTAAAATCATAGAAGGCTCCAACCTCTGCAGCATTCATGCCTTCTGGAGGATAGTGTCGTTCTTCAATATTCTTATAAGCATATGGGCGTCTTCCTTTTTTTCTGAACCACATGATTATACCGAGAATAATTGCAATCGGTAAGGGCGCTGTGTAATCCTTGGGAAAGCTACGATCGATATCAACACCACCATTCCCGCTTTCTCTTTTTTCATACGCACTTGATCCTGAAAAATACCCCGCTGGTAACTTGAGCGCTAGACTTACCCCCTGTCCGGGAACAATCGTCTTATTGAGTTCTCCTCCGATGCGATCATTGAATTGCACCAAGCCTCCTTCTTCATTGTCACTTCCTGGATACCCATTATACAACTTCATGTCTTCTTTAGAAAGCTGGGTCTCATCAGGTAATTCTATGGTAAAGGATACATATTCAATATTTGCTAAATTTTCTGTTCCCGTTAAGTCCCATAGTAGTTCTGTGCGATCCTCATAATTTAGGTAAGCGCCATCCACCTTATAACGAATGACATAGGTTACATCCCCTTCAAGATACACATCTGGGTCACCGATTCTTATCCGCTTGTAGCCCTTGCGGTTAGATATTTTAGAGGGCTGATCGACAACTTCTATATCATATGGTACAACCCTATACTCTTTTCCATCGACCTTATACCGCATCGGGATCTCACGGAATATTCCCCTTTTCTCTTCATGAAAAAAGGTTTTTATGGTTTCTTGGATACGGTAAGTTCCATCCTCAGATACTTCCATTCTGACGTCAAAAGATCGGATATCGAAGCCTTGGCCTATCGCTGTGGAAGCAATGAAAAAGAAGAAGAACAATGGGGAAAGTAATTTATTCATATTTATATAGTTGCTACACTACACACAATATAACCCAGAATTAAAAGATTCCATAATACAATGGATTATAGAGAATTACTTTGGAATTCTCGACGAACAAGGTTCTGTGATGAAATCTATGGTTTTTCTTTTTGCTTTTTCTCGTAAGCATCCAGCCACCGATGATACCTTCTGGCATTTCTATTGTGCTCCGTTAAGGATTCAGCAAAGAGATGGTACCCTGGATTGTCTGGATCGACACACATGTAATAATAATTGTGTTCTTCTGAATCCAAGACTGCATCTATACTTTTTATCGAAGCCATACTTATCGGACCAGGAGGAAGCCCTTTATGCAAGTACGTATTGTAGGGAGACTCAAAACGCGTATGCTTGTAATACAACCTTGTTGCCTTAAAATCTCTTGTCGCAAATTTCGCCGTCGGATCAGCATCTAATTTCATACCTATTTTAACCCGATTTAAATACAATCCTGCTACTCGTTTCTTTTCTTCATCCTTCGATATTTCCCGCTCGACAATTGAGGCTAGGGCATAAACCTCTTCTCTGGTCATTCCTAATTTTTCAGCCTTAGATAACCTACCAGAATTCCAAAAAGCATTGTGCTCCTTAACCATTCTTTCAAGAAATGCCTCTGCCGATGCGTTCCAATAAAATTCATATGTATTAGGTATAAAGAGACTCATCAGGGTTTCGCTGGTGAACCCAATTTTCTCTATATAATTTTCGTCATTAAAAAGATCAATCAATTCCGTTGAATCCGGTTCAATAAATTTAGAAACTACTGAAGCAACATCTTCTAGTAACCAACCATGGTTGAAAACTAGATTCACAGGCTCTTGCCTTCCTGCTCGTAGATGACTGATCAAGGAACGATTGCTCCAGGATGGCTCAATCTTATATCTCCCTGCCCTCATACTCTTTTTCTTATAAGACATCATTTCTGATACCTTCCGAAATGAAACCGTATCTATAAGTTGATCATTACCATGTAAGATATCAACAACATCGGAGAAGGAAGCGTTGTTCGGAATGACAACGATGTTGTCCTGCAACTCCTCAGGAACATTAGGAGAAAAGATGCTTACATACATAAAATAACCATAGACACCACCTATCACTCCTATCAAGCCTATTCCCCAAAGAATCTTTTTAAGCATTGTA
>CAZFJO010000366.1:0-3538 GCA_964518915.1 uncultured Saprospiraceae bacterium | reverse complement strand
CTCCTTTTTCATATGCTGGACCATTCACAGAAAGTATCTTGATGGGTAACTTAGCCATTAAGGCATACAACCTTAAAAACCCAGAACTAGAAAATGATAATTTCTGGCAAGGCGATGCACGATTTATCGGTCGGAAACAATTATTGTGGGACGGCAGTAACATGAAGATCACCAACCTAGAAGCTGCTAATCAATGGATCCAGCGGGAGTACAGAGGAGAATGGGAATTCGGAATGGTGTAGTAAAAATATGATTGAGTAATTGAAAAAAATTAAACCTTCCCATACTTTAGAAATCATGTCATCAATCAGCTATCCACCTAAACTCACTTCTTAAGAAGAAAAACACGCTGATTACTCAATACCCTTTCGTAAGATGTATCAGTTGCGTATCTTAAGCAATAGACAATCTGAAGTGTTATGATTCGTATACCCCGAAGCAAGACTCCACCCTATCTCAATTCTGAAGAGATAAAGCGACGTGCTCTTGATGCTAGTCGATTCTATGAAGAAGACGCTGACCTGAGATCACAGAAGAGATTTAAATCCCTTTCTCTGGAAATCGAGGATCCAGAAGAAAAAATAGGACAGCTATTAAGGAAGGAATTCAATCATAGATGCGCCTATTGCGAACAAATCATAGATCCTAAATCTCCGGCTTTCAATGGTCGATATCGACCTAAGCGAAATGCTAAAAATCTAGATGGAACTGAATCACAAGATCATTACTATTGGTTGACATACACATGGAAGAATTTACTCTTACTATGTCCAGATTGCTTTTCGTACAAGTACAACAGCTTTCCTGTAAAAGGAAATAGGTGCACAATAAAAGCAACAGGTGCTTCACTTAAAAAGGAAAATGCGCTCTTGCTTAATCCAGGAGACGAAGACCCTGAATCATCCATTCAGTATTCTCGTGATGGAGAGATGATCGGAACAGATGAGCGTGCATCCATGACCATTGAAATTTTAAAATTAAATAGAATCGACTTGCTGGAAAGAAGAAGACAAGCAGGCCTTCGGTATATAAAAAACTTCTCTGATGTTTCATCTTCCGGTTATCCTGAAGATTTAAAAAAATCCATCCTTGAAGAAATCAATGGTGAACAAGAAACCTTTAGAGGATATAAGCGCTATCTGCTTAAAGAAAAATTGCACGAATTTCCCCACCATTTAGAACAATGGTCGCCGACTGAATTGGAAGACATTAATTGGAAACATTCATCTATAGAGAAAATGCCATGGGGTGACGTAGATCGAGTCATATCCATAGACTTATCCGCTAATCAGCCTTTCTTCATAGAGGAAATTTCCATTAGCAATTTTAAAAACATCGAAGATCAGACCATCGTTTTTCCACAGCCAGAGGAACAATCAGATCTTGCACCTTGGCTTTTTTTTCTTGGGGAAAATGGCAGTGGAAAAAGCACCATCCTCCAGGCATTATCACTCTGCCTATGTGGAGAAGAAGTCCGTAACAGTTTAAATCTCAGCCCTCAGAAATTCTTAAGATGGGGCACAAAATCTGGTTTTGTAATTGTAAGATCAAGGTCTGGAGAAGAATATACCCTCATGCTTGAGCCAGATAAAATGTACGGAAACACAAGTACCATTTCTACCTTTCTTCTGGGATACGGTTCAACAAGATTGATGGCAAAAGGAGATAAAATCACAGAAGACTTATTGATTGATCGCACCAAAATCGGAAACCTATTCGACCCTACCATAGGCTTAGTCGATGCAGAAAAATGGTTGCTGGGTTTAGACAAAGTATCTTTCGATAGAGTGGCGATAAGCCTGAAAGATGTTCTGGGCTTGAGTGAAGATATAGGAGACAAGTCTGCAGAAGGAGACATCCTAAGAGAAAATGAAAGCATATACTTCAGAAGGCCAGACCAGACCATGATGGAATTGTCTACCCTATCGGATGGATATAAAATATTAATTGCCGTCGTCTGTGACATTGCTAAATGTATTTCCTCTGAAGGCACAGACATGGATACAACGGATGGCATTGTACTGATTGACGAACTAGGAAATCACCTCCACCCACGATGGAAAATGCGAATAGTAAAATCACTGAGAAAAGCATTCTCTAGGATTCAATTTATCATAAGTAGCCATGAACCACTCTGTCTACGTGGAATCCACGAAGGCGAAGTCCGAGTCCTACAATACGAGGATGGTCAATTAGAGATCATAGAAGAACTTCCTAATCCTTCCACCTTCCGTGTAGATCAATTGCTCACCTCGCCATTCTTCGGATTGAACTCTGTCGTTGATCCAGAAGAAGAACAACTTTTCGACGAGTATTACACCTTGCTTAGAAAAGGAGACACGATAAGCGCTACTGAAAAACAACGATTAAAAATATTGACTATAAAGGTAAAGAAGTACAATGTCCTCGGCAATTCACTCAGAGAAGAACTGATCTATTATGCGGTAGACAAGTTGATCGCAGAAAAACAGAAATCCAAGTCTGTGGCCTGGAAAAATTTAAAGAAAGAAACCATTTCGTCCATAGAAGAACTATGGGCCGACTATGAAATCGAATAATCTCCATGATCAGACTCCATAGAAATATCATTACTAAGCCTGTTCACTTCGACAAGGATAAAGTGCAGACGGAGAACATGAATGCCCTTGCCCTCTACGACAAGAACCGAGATACTGAAGAAGGTATCGATGAACTGAGGAAAAAATTCAAATTCAAGCAGTACCGAGACAATGAAGTTAAGGAAGCACTTAAGATCATCTGCAACAATAAGTGTGCTTATTGTGAATCTAGTTTTCTTCATGTTTACTACGGCGACATAGAACACTTCAGGCCTAAGAAATTAATTTCTAATCCAGGTCAGAATGACATAAAGCCAGGTTACTATTGGCTATCCAATGAATGGGAAAACCTACTCTTATCTTGTCTTTTCTGCAATCAATCGAAGGGGCAACTGGTTCCACAATTAGAAAATGGCCAGATTACACTTAAGAAACTGAGTATAGGAAAACAGAATCAATTCCCGTTGAGTGACGATCAACTTTTCAGAAAAAGGAGGGACCATACATCTTGGCCAACAATTTTTACAAAAGATGAAAAAGAAAGGCTCTTATTAAATCCATTTACTGAAGACCCTGAAAAACATCTCCAGTACACAGAAGAAGGCGTCATTCAAGCTAAAAAATTAAGAGGGCAATCCGGCGTTTCTCCGCGCGGTACAGCTTCTATAGAAGTCTACGCATTACAGAGAATCTACTTGGTTCAGGAGCGAAAGAAAAGAATCATAGAAGTACAGTCCCAGATAAATCAGGTAATGGAAGCCATTCTGAAGCTTGATGAATTCAGTGCTGCTGGCAATCAAGTTGTCGTCACACATTATCAGGAAAAAATCGATGCAGAAACCCGTCGATTGTTTTACTACACCCATCCTAGACAAGCGTATTCAGGCATGTGCAGGCAATTCGTGTACCATTTTCTAAAGAAAAAATTAAAGATGAAGATGGCTCTAATTAGAGCTCTAGAGGAAGAAGAACATGCTAAA
>CAZFJO010000365.1:0-3543 GCA_964518915.1 uncultured Saprospiraceae bacterium | reverse complement strand
GTTTATAAGAAAGCTATGGACGCTATAGGGATTTTCGTTTCAGATGATTTAATTTCTATGTATATCAAAGGCATAAAGACCCTTACTAGATTCCCTATTCAGAATATCAGAAATTTGAAAAGAACAATAGCTGCACCACTTATCAGAGAAGATGCGTATGTACTGTAGTCCTCAACCCTTACCCTTCTTTATAGGTTAGAAAAAATGGGTGCTTTTCAATTGTAGGAAAGCACCCATTTTAATTCATTTTCGGGCATTCATTATAAGACATTACGTAACGTTCTTAACTTAAGTGACGGACGAGACCACTATTATAGTAGAATGGTTGAGTAAGGTTAATGGTTGAAAGAAATGGAGTTCGAGGATTAGATTCTTTTCTTAACTCCTATATTCATTCCTATACTATGGAGCCTGTCGTTATTAGGACCGATGCCTGCTAGACCTATATGCTTGTTATAATACAAGGCGGTAAACATAGATGTTGATTGAGATAATTTTCTCTCAATTCCTAATGAAAAATCTACAGTAAGAAACAGGTTGTCTTGAATTTCTCCACCTTCGAACGCTCCAGAAGTATAATTAAGCGATGAATTTCTCGTGACACTAGAAAATTCTGATGGACGCTGAATAGGTACACCATTCTGCTCTATCTGATAATCTGTAAAAGTTACTATATTGAAACTAGAACCGACAGAGGCATATAAATTCCATGATTTGTTCTGTATGACATTGTACTTTATGCTTAATGGAATACGCAACACATCGAATGATATATAATTAAGACTTGAACTGGTATAGCCTTCACTGAAACTTCCTATCACTTCATTATATATTCTAGGTTGGTAAGATTTTTTACCATAGAACAATCCTGTTTCAAAACCGATTCTATTTTTTTCATAACCATAAACTAAGCCTAAGTCAATGCCTAAAGCATCTGTATTGTAAGCATCTAGGTTATTGATATAGTCAATCGGCGATGAAACCAAGTTGACTGTAGGGTTTAAGGTGAGACCTAAATAACGCTCACCTCCATTGTTATCATCGTCTTCTGCCATAGGCTTTACTACACCTTTTATTCGATACAGATTCATCTTAGGTGCATCGAGTAAGGCTGTTGAATTCTCCAGTGTATTAACTGCAATGAGTTTAGAAGAAATTATTGTTTTATCGGTAGTATGGGCTTTAAAAATTGCAGCTGAAGAATTCGAATCTGATATCCTTAGCTGAGGGCTGAGGGCTGGAATAAACCTCAACTCAGAAATCGAAAATCCTGAACGAGAAACATAATTAAAACCCTGAACAGGATTGTTGTTTATTTCCCTTTTAGAAATAGAGCCAGAAGGCGTTTCTGATGTCTTTAGAAGTGATTGCTGATCCGACTGAGAAACACCGTCATTAGTAGCATATGCATAATCGAGATTTTCTAAAGCCTCAGGTGGTAAGTCGTGAAAGATATTCAGAAACGTAAAAAGGATCAAAAAGACGATAGCACATTCCGCAATCTTAGAGAAATATACATTAGTCTTAATAAACTCTTCTCTTTCCAGTCTTTTCTTAAGCAATACCCAGTGCGCAGAATTAAATGGGCTCTTAAGGGATTGTATTTTATCTGAAACACTTGAATCGAACAGTTCATCTTCGTTGCCGAGACTATCACTGTACATCGCTTCGAAGTTGTTCCAGTCTGATCCAGAGATAGGCTGCGAATCTATATTAGAAAGTTTATTCTTGATATAAGAATCAAAATCCGAAATATCACTGTCATTGATATCTACAGTATCAAATTCAGAAGAAAGTTTATCATAGAAGGAAACCCAGTCACCAGGTGTCCCTATCTGACTGATCTCTTCTAATTTAGACTTAATTATATGATCAAAACCTCTTTCTTCCATGCTTCACTTGTAGAATCTGCTTTAATTTATTCCTTGCTTTAACGAGATTAGAGCGTGATGTGCTCTCCGTAATACCTAAAATATTTGCAATTTCTTTATGTGCAAATCCTTCTACTACGTACAAGTTAAAGACCGATCTATATGCAGGCGTCAACAATTGAAGGGATTCTAGAATTTCCTGTGCACTTAGCGCGCTTATAACATCTGGATCCGATGATTTTACAGTGTAGGCAGTATCTAAATTTTCTACCCTTCTTCTAGATTGTTTTCTATAATGATCAATCGCTGTGTTGATCATTATTCTTCTTATCCATGAAGAAAGAGATGTACCAGGTTTATACTTATGTATATGCCTGAAAACTTTAATAAAACCTTCGTGTAAAATATCGAGTGCATCGTCATGCCCATTGGCATATCGTAGACATACAGAAAGCATCATGCTATAATGCTCTTCGTACAATAGTTTCTGGCCCCACTTTTCCTTGCGCATGCACGCTTGGATGTAGTCCTTTTCACCACCGGTAGTAAGATCTAATGCGATATTCATAACAGTAAATTACAAGATTCGCTTCACATTTCGAAGCCGAACATATATTTATAACGACTTTAACGGTAAATAGCTGCTTTTCGTAATTACAAGTTAAAACATTGGTTGCCAGGCAGCGAGCAGAAATAAGCTCCTTATTTATAAGGCCCTTGTTCTTTAGAAAGAAAGAAGCCGGGTATTAAAATCATTAATCCGACTAGAGCAAAAAAAGCCAAATGAGGATTAAAAAAAGGTTTAAAGGCACCCCAAGTACCGAACAATACCAAGCCACTGCCTAAGGAAAGTGCTTGTTTTCTGACATATCTCAGGTTTTTTCGTGCAGAAACGGCTATAAACATTCCCCATATACCAAGCAGAGCCATAGAAATAGATAGAAAATTCCATATCCACTGAACGGAATCAATTACTTCGGCACTGGTATTGGTAGCAAGAAGCTTATCTCCTAACATCTTATTACCCATAAACCAGTGTACAGGTGAAGCTAAAAAGAGTAAGCTTCCTCCCACTAAAATAATAGCCGCTAGTGTGGTGTTTCGCATTGCCCTAAAGGTAATACCTATGCAGTGATTAAAAAACATATTGGTAATTCATCTGAAATTCATAGATAGTATGGGTTTCAAGAGTCTGTAGAATCTATCGGTAATAATGAAGGTGTGTGTAGGTCAAAACATTGAAATACAGATGTTTATCCAAAAAAAAATAGAAAGCAGGATATCATCTGTACATAGCCGTATCACAAGGATCTCAAGTATAAGAAAAAGCATACAACAACCATCAAGACATGGGTTGTAAGCGGCCCTATATGATTTATAGCACCAGCTTGTAGCATTCCGTAAAGGTGAAAAGAAATGAAAACATGGAATCCTAGAACGGAAAGAGCGGCATACCTCATGAGTTTTTCTTCTTGCCCATGTCTAAATATGAAAAGACAGACTATGCCATAAAAAAGTGCAATTATGCCATACATCTTGGAAAGATTTATATCTACGATGTCCATTTTCATATTTAAAAAGAGCAGTTGTGGGTATATAATCAGTGCAATTCCCCCTATTATTTCTAAGATTGCGTGGATTAGTAATATTCTTTTCAATTTGGATAGTTAAG
>CAZFJO010000364.1:0-3561 GCA_964518915.1 uncultured Saprospiraceae bacterium | reverse complement strand
GTAGTAAGTTGTAGTAGTACTATTTATTTCTATACACATGGGAATCCCACACGCATAAAGTTTTTCCTTCTGCCACATAAACCCGAACCATGTATAGAACAGAGCATAGGAATACTCATAAATCAATTCCATTTCATCCACTGATGCTTCACTTTCTAGTGTATCTATATATACATCGGATTCATTTATTAGTGTACCGAAGTCAAGATCCATTTCTCCTTCTACCCCAGCGATCAAGTTGTATTGATATCGCTCCATCCAGAATCCTAGGCGATTGAACCTATACAGATTCTTGAGTGGGTCGGTGTTTTGATTTTCCAGCTGCCTCATGTTTTCGAAGGTGTACTTATCCTTTACGTTTCTAAGTCTTTCCTTCAGGTCTAAACTTTTGTTCTGTAATCGTAGTACGAATGATTCAAGTACACTCCGACCTTGATCAGATATGCCAGGATCTTTGGTAATGTAGTTTAAGATCAGATTGAATTCCTTATGCAGGCACATGATTTATTATTTCAAGCATAGATTCTATCTCGTGTATTCGCGCACTAAGGGTGTAAGACTCTCGAAACGATTGATTCCGATTTAACCAAAGGACTTCATACCCATATTCTTCTGCACCTACGGCGTCCCACTGATTAGATGAGATGAATAATATTTCTTCGGGTCTACATTTTAGCGATTGATTGACCATAGCATATACACGTGGATCGGGCTTGTACCGCCTGATGGCATCGGCGGAATAAAATCCATCGAAAAAGGCTTCTAGATGGTTGATCTGGATTCCAGATTTTAACATAGCAGGAGTTCCATTAGATAAAATATAATGCGGGACTTCCAGGCTCTTCATTTTTTCTAATGAAGGAATAACATCTTCATATACGACGGGAGACATATACAGACTGCACAGGGTATCTACATGATCGGATACAACATTGAATTTTCTACAACCATCAGCGATTACTTGCTGTGTAATTTTATCGAAAGAAACATAGGCTTGCATGAGACTATATTGCCAGGTGTAGGCCAGTTGATGTTCTCTTGCATATGCTAGAATATGATCGGACATAGGTATATGAAGCGATTCGATTCTAGAAGAATCAAGATTAAATATAGTCCCGAAGGCATCGTATACTATAGCCTTGTATTTCATTAATTTCTGACAAGCTGCTTAGACAGTATTGTATTCCCTTGCTTAGTCACCTGTATTATGTAGAGGCCTTGACTTAGATGAGAGATGTCTATGTCTATCGAATTCTGATTAGATGGAACGATGGATTGCAACAGACTTCCTGATAAATCATAGAGTTGTATACGGTATTCCTTCGTCCAGTTTTTATCGAGCGTAAGCGTAGCTATGGCAGATGTCGGATTAGGAGACAATACAATAGAGAAGTCATTAATTTCTACATGATCGATGCTTGTCGTGGTGTTATTAAAAGTCCACGAGGTGCCATCTACATGGATATGGTTGTCAATCCGGATAAGCTGTGTTGTGTCTTCGACAGTAACAGTGACAATGTTTTCTCCAGACTCAATCATGGATTCTTCAAGCAAGAACTCATCTACATTTCTTGCGATTTCTGTTCCGTTTAATTCCCAGATTACAGAGATTGTATTGGGTTCTGGGAGGATTAAGTCAAGCTCAAATGCTACAGGGTATTCTGCGCCTTCTAGCTCTGATTCAATCGGCCTGCTTCCTTGGTAAATATCTACTAAGCTATGTATTTTTTCAATCGTTCCTTCTATGCATACACTGCAGAAAGGAACACCTAAAATCCTCATTTTACAGTTTTCGTGCGGCTTATACCACAATTGAGACATGCCACTACAACAGTGTTGATATATGCCTATTCCATTGTCTCCATACCAGTTTTTCCACTTTACTTCTTCTGGAGAAGTTTCTGCGGTCATATTGATTCCTTCTCTTGAAAATTGATCTCCAGCATAGTACTCATCTATCAATCTAGCAAATGAGTGACCGAGTTCATGGATGGCAATTTCATTGGCAGTAGAATGGGTAGAAGAAGTAGCAAGTCTTCCACCACTGCCTCCATAACGAGGTGTATTAACCAGTACAACAACCTGGTCATATGAGGGGAAGTTGGTTGCAAGGACATTATTAATCACCGCGCCATTCGTAGGGACGAGCAATCGATGGATTCCATTAAAATCGAAGGTCGAACCGAAGATATTGTTGACAGAATCTACAGGGAATACAGGTTCAGATACATCTGTTGCATTGCCAGGGTGATTCGCTCCACTCTCTTCCGATATAGACTTTACAGCGATGACATTAAAGAAGTTTTTATATTCTTTATAAGGAGACTGACGGAATAGCTCATCTGTAAACGATGACGCATCAGATATGAATTTATCTTGTTCATTTGCTGTCTATCCATCTGCAAGGATTACATAGTTGATATAGATACTAGGGTCACCTTGATAAATTAAGGTATCTGATTCGAATTTCTGAGCAGTACAATGAACTGTCAGAAAACACAGAAAAAGTCCGATTAAATTATGCATAATACGCTAGATTGAGGTTCTTATAATTTCTTTATACGCTCCTGATTCCTCCTTCAATTCTACGGATATATATTTAGCCCCACCTGGAAGTAGTAACCTAGTAGAAAGTGTTCCTGAATCTGATTCTATTCTTTTTTTCTCTAGATTGCCTGAATCATCGGCATACTCATATACAGATGATAGCGGGTTACTGCTATACCCTCCGATGCCTATTACATGCTTGTTGAGGTCTAAAAAAGTAAACCGAATTATTTTATCTCCGTCATCTACCATTCCTTTTTTTAGACTTCCTTCTACGATGGTCTTATCGATAAGATGACCTAGGATTAATCCGTCTTTCTTTTCTAACTTAAAATTAGCAAATATTAAGTGAGGGGTATCTTCGTCCCATTGAGAGAATGATTGCTCATTTAATTCTTTGGTGCCGGAGCAGCCATACCACACGATTGCAATTAAAATAAGAAGTACACTGTGTATGGTTTTATACATATTTAGTTGATTTACCGTGGCTTGATAAACGATAATTTTCTCAAGTTAACAATGATGTACTTAAATACTAAAAAATGGCTTACATAATAAATGGAAACATCTGCTCCCACACTTCATCACCCATATATAGATCATGTCCATGATGAGTCATCAAGATGGGCGAAATATTTAATTTTTTAAACCATTTTTCTGTTGGAGCATATGGATCTTCCGATCCAAAGATGACTTGGTATTCGGATGGTGGCAAGGAAGTTTCGAGGCGGAGTCTTGTTGCGGATAATGTGATTAATTTCTTTGCTTGGAGCCCTTTTAGACAAGCTCTCCAAGCAATGACTCCACCTATACTACAACCTATGAGAAGGTCTGTTTTTTCTGTGTGTAAAATAAGTTTGCTGACGGCAGTCTCTAGGCCCCCTTGTATGAAGGCATCATGAATTTCCTCTTGCTTATGAATGGATGTGTCTATCCCTGCAAGTGTACTTGCGTCTAGAATGGTGACCTTATATTTAGGACCGAGATTTACTTTGAAATTTTCCCACCACTTGC
>CAZFJO010000363.1:0-3604 GCA_964518915.1 uncultured Saprospiraceae bacterium | reverse complement strand
ACACACGCTGAAGAAGAAACATTTCCGCTGTTTTCGCCCGATGGTAAATCCATTCTCTTTTCCGCTACTTATGAAGGGTCTACAGAAGTTTATACCATACCTACGCAGGGAGGAATGACGACTAGATGGACGTACGAAAGAGATGCATCAGTAGCAACATCATGGACCCCATCTGGAGATATCATGTATGCAACAAGAGCTTATAATAAGAAGCCTGACCTGAGACTGGTCACCTTAAATCCAGAAACTAAAGCCACTAGGCACGTACCGCTCGATCAGGCCAGTGAAGGAAATTTAGATGACGCTGAAGAGAACCTGTTCTTCGTAAGACCTGCTTTTCATAGAAACGTGACGAAACGGTATAAAGGAGGAACTGCAAGACAGATCTGGAAGTTTTCCAACGGCTCTAGCGAAGCTGTAAAATTGACAACCGATTACACAGGAGAAAGTCACCATCCTAAAGTCTATAATTCCAGGGTATACTTTATAAGTGATCGAGATGGAATGATGAACATATGGTCTATGAACATGGATGGTGGAGATATTACCCAGCACACGGAGCATACAGATTTTGACGTGAGATACATGAATGTGGATGCTGGAAAAATTGTCTACCAGATGGGAGCAGATATATACTTATATGATATTGCTGAAGATGCATCTTCTAAGATATCGATCACCCTTGCATCAGATCTAGAACAATTAAGAGAAAAATGGGAAGAAAACCCTAGTAGATATATAACTTCTGTTAACCCTGATCCTTCTGGAGAAAAGGTAGTTATTACAGCAAGAGGCCGTGTTTTCATTAAGCCTGTAAAAGGAGGAAGGGCTGTTGCATTTGCCCATCATGAGGGCATAAGATATAGAGATGCAACATTCTCGCATGACGGAAAAGATGTCATCGTTTTATCGGATGAAAGTGGAGAATTAGAATTCGTGACGATGCCTGCCGATGGCCTAGGAACTGTAAAACCCATAACAAGAGATGGCACGGTGTTACGATACCAAGGCATTCCTTCTAAAGACGGAAAGTGGATTGCATACGACGATTTAGAAAACAACATGTACGTGCTTAATAAACAGACTGGGGTAAGTACTAAAATTTCCACCAACGAAGAAGGGATAAGAGACTTTTCATGGTCACCTGATGATCAGTGGATTGCCTTCGTACAGACGGCGGATAATACGATGTCTCAGATACATCTGTACAACGTAGTTACTAAGCAGACCTTAGAACTCACTTCTGATAGAGCGAATAGTTTTAACCCTAGTTGGAGTCCAGATGGCAAGTTTATTTATTTTCTTTCAGATAGAAGTTTCACAACCATTGTAGGAAGTCCATGGGGCCCACGCCAGCCTGACCCTTATTTTGATGCTGGTGAAAAAATATACCACATCGCCTTGCAGAAAGGAACCAGATCTCCTTTTAGACCAGAGGATGAATTGATAGAAGAAGAAAAAGAGAAAAAAGGGAAAGATGACAAAGACACTAAAGTTAAGGTTACCATAGACGCAGATGGCATTCAAGAGCGGATGGAAGAAGTACCCGTGAGAGCGGGTAACTACCGTGGCTTATCTGTCAATGGAAAAGCTCTATACCTGATTGCTAGAAGTACAGGGCTCAATGCTTCTAACCGTCTTGCTTACATCAAGATAGGAAATGATGACCCACAAGTTAAAACGATGGTGGATGGTGTGAATGGTTATACCTTGACAAGTGACGGTAAGAAAATGATGGTTTCTAAAAACAGGAATTTCTACATGGTCAATGCAGGAACAAGTAAACTAAGTGATTTAAATAAATCTAAAATAGATTTAAGTGGATGGAGGTTTCCGATTAATCCACGTGCTGACTGGAAGCAGATATTCACGGATGCATGGCGATTAGAAAGAGATTATTTCTACGATAAAAATATGCATGGTGTAGATTGGGATGGCATGCACAGTAAGTATCTGCCCCTCGTAGATAGAGTGACTACTCGGAACGAATTATCCGATGTTATAGGAAGATTCGTAGGAGAGTTGTCTGCGCTGCATACCAGTGTAAGAGGTGGAGATACGCGGTCTGATAATAAGAATATATCTGTAGCTAATTTAGGTGGATTGTTCTCTAGAGATGAAGCAGGCGGAGGATATAAAATTGATTATATATACAAGGCAGATCCCGATTACCCTGATGAGAAGTCTCCACTTGATGACCCCTATCTCGATGTAAAAGTAGGAGATATTATTACAGCTATAAATGGGACATCTACACTCTCAGGAACGCATATGAATGAATTGCTCAGAAATCAATCTGGCAAGCAGGTAAGGTTGTCATTAAAACGCAACGGTACAGCAAGAGACATCATTGTAACTCCGATCGGAAGCGATTATAACCTTAGATATAGAGACTGGGAGTATGGCAACAGAGTTGTGGTTGATGAAAAATCTAACAATGACATCGGCTACTTACACTTAAGAGCAATGGGAACCAACGACATCAACCAATTTGCCAGAGAGTTCTACCCAGTATTTAACCGAAAAGGATTAATTATAGATGTTAGATATAACTTCGGTGGAAACATTGATAGTTATGTTCTTGAGAAGCTTCTAAGGAAAGCATGGATGTACTGGAAGTCTCGATCTGGTAAGCCTTACTGGAATATGCAATACGCGTTCCGTGGCCACATTGTAGTACTGGTAAATGAGAATACATATTCTGACGGTGAAGCATTTGCGGATGGATTTAGAAGCTTGGGACTAGGAACGACAATAGGTACAAGGACCTGGGGTGGAGAAATCTGGTTATCTAGTGTCAATAGGTTGAGTGATCAAGGTTTAGCAAGAGCACCTATGATGGGTGTATATGGAGATGGAGAATGGAGAATTGAAGGACATGGATTTGTTCCAGATATAGAACTCGATAACCTTCCGCATGCAACTTTTAATGGAGAAGATGCTCAACTCGATAGAGCTATTAAATTATTGCAAGAAAAGATAAAGGAAGATCCTAGGGATGTGCCTCCGCCACCAGCATACCCTGACAAGTCATTTAAGAACAATAGGAAAAACTAAATAGAAGGAGCTCGATGGAGTGGTGACTTCCCTACTCCATCAGCTTTCCACTTAGTTGCAACAATTGGATTTCAGCAAGCTTTACATCGTATGCTGCATTGTTAGAACTTATCTGAGCATTTAGTAGATTTAATTGTGCCTGTCTAAACTCAATGGAATTGACTTGACCCGCGTTGAAATACTCCTGAGTCCTGGAGAAATTTTCTTGATTGGTTGCTACGGCGCTTTGTTCTACTTCAAGGATATACAGTGCATTCTGATAGTTGCTCCATGCATTGATTAAATCTCTTTCTATGGATTGCTCCACTTCTGAAATCCTCAATTGCTGGTTCGTGAGTGCAAGGATGGCATTCTGCTTTCTTATTTTTCTACTTCCGTCAAATAGGTTGACACTTATTCCTATGTTAGCAGATAGTCCTTGAGAATTAGATTGATCAATGAAAGCACCGCTGGGACTATCTGTATAATTAAAATCATAAGAAGCACCTGTATTGATAATGGGTGATTTTTCAGCATCGATTATTTTCAACTGAGCTTCACTGACTGC
>CAZFJO010000362.1:0-3645 GCA_964518915.1 uncultured Saprospiraceae bacterium | reverse complement strand
GAAATATATACGATAAATATGACCATGTTACAATCTATACAAGAGTTGCGCAAAACAAAGGACCAAGAAGGTATTACAGCTGCGAGAAAGGAAAGAAAAGAAAAAATAATGGCCATACTTACAGAATCACAATTGGTTAAAATGCAAGAAATGCATCAAGGCAGAAATGGCAACAACTAGCCTTTTAGAAAATAAATTGAGATGGTCAGCAGGTTTTTCCTTCTGACCATTTTTTATTTTTGAGATATGGAAAACAACAATAAAAACGTGTATTACGACCCATTAAAATCACCGCTAGGTTCATTACAACTATTGGCACTGGGTTACAACGGATTGCTGATCTGGAGAGAGAATATAGAGAAAAAAAGAAGGAATGACTAAAAGGAAACTTTTATTGCTCGGATGGGATGCAGCAGACTGGAAGTCAATCCATCCTCTTATGGATCAAGGCTTGATGCCGAATCTAGAAAAACTAGTCAATATGGGCGTAAGTGGAAGGCTTGCCACCATGGACCCTCCTCTATCACCCATGCTCTGGACAAGCATCGCTACAGGTAAGAGACCGTACAAGCATGGAATACATGGATTCACAGAAGTAGTTGATGGTAATAAGATAAGACCTGTATATGGCAGCTCCAGAAAGGTCAGAACTTTCTGGGACATACTTAGTGAAAAAGGGCTTAAAACACATGTTGTAGGATGGTGGCCTTCTCATCCAGCGGAAAAAGTGAATGGCATTTCTATTTCCAATTTTTATCAGAAAGCCAAAGGAACCAGCAACTCAGAATGGGAGATGTTACCACATACGGTATATCCCAGTGATAAACATGATTTTTTCGAGGATATAAGAATACATCCTCACAGTTTAACACAAGCACATCTCTTTCCCTTTATCCCCTATGCAGACAAGCTAGACCAGAACATAAAAGCCAACCAACAAAAACTACATGCGGTTAGAAAAATCCTGGCAGAAACAGCCACTATCCACAATGCAGGTACGTATATTCTAGAAAATGAGGACTGGGATGTGGCGGCAATATATTTCGATGGGATTGATCATTTCGGTCATGGATTCATGAAGTATAACCCACCTAAAATGGATAAGGTAAGTCAGGAGGATTATGAAATGTGGAAGGACGTTGTAAAATCTGGCTACCTATTTCACGACATGATGCTGGGAAAGTATATGGAACTAGCTGGCGATGCAACCATTATGCTTATCAGTGATCATGGTTTTCATCCCGGACATCTGCGTCCTAAAACCATTCCTGTAAAAGATGAGCACGCGGCACCTGCTATTGAACACAGCCCTTTCGGTATAATCTGTGTAGCTGGAGAAGGAATTAAGAAGGATGAAGTGGTATATGGATGTGGTCTAATCGACATCACCCCTACCATCCTACAATTATTTAATCTTCCTATCGGAAAGGATATGGATGGGAAAGTCTTACAGAACATTTTCAGCAATCCAGAGGAATTGACTTTTATAGATAGCTGGGATAACCTTACACCTTATAACGATTTAACATACGAATCTGCAGATCCAGAATCCGAGAAAAAAGTGCTTGATCACTTAGTCGAACTGGGATACATAGAAAAGCCCAGTGACGACCTCGATAAAGCAGCCAAGAATACTGCTGATATGAACCGCTATTTTCTAGCCCGTTCATATATGGATGCAAGCATGTATCCAGAAGCAGCAGACCTTCTTAAGGAGCTCTGGGATTCCGACAGAAGTAAAAAAGGGTATGCTTTAAATCTGGCGAAGTGCTATAGCATGTTACAACAGTTACCCCTTCTTAAAGAGGTGATGGAAGATATGATAGAACGCAATATAGAAGATACCAGTTCTACCCACATTATAAGGGGCAACATGTTAATGAAAGAACATAAATTCAGATCCGCTTTAAAGGAATTTAAACTGGCAGAAGATAAAAACCCAGATATACCTAAATTGTATTTTCAGATAGGAAATGGATATTTATCATTGAAACAGTATCCAGAAGCTAAGGTAGCTTTTGAAAAAGAAATACAGCTTGATCCTGAGAATCCTCATGCACATTATGGACTAGGCATAACATACAATTTCCTCAATAACATAGAACGGTCTGCAGAATCCTTTCTCTCAGCTGTAGGATTGATGTTTAATTTTCCAGCAGCCCATTATAAGTATGGAGAAGTATTGCTTAAGTTAGGTCTTTTAGAGGAAGCAGCTCAAGCCTTCGAAGTGGCACTTAATCAAGCACCTTCATTTAATACAGCAAGAATGCAACTCATCCAGTTGTATAAAAACAGACTTGATAACCCACAGAGAGCAGAAGAATTAAACAAGGGTATAGACTTGCATAGTCAGGGTGAAATTGTTATCGTTTCTGGGTTACCCAGATCAGGTACTTCAATGATGATGCAGATGCTCAATAATGGAGGTATCCTTCCATATACAGACAACAAAAGAAAAGAAGACGAAAGCAACCCTAAAGGATATTTCGAACACGAGGCTGTCAAGTCACTAGCCGATAATAAAGAATTTCTTTTCGATGTAGGAGATAAGGCGGTTAAGGTAATAGCTCAATTGTTGCAAGAATTACCGTTTCGGTTTAAGTACAAGGTAATATTTATGAATAGAGACCTTAACGAGGTTATCAATTCGCAACATACCATGATCGCTCGGATGAGAAAAAAACAAGAAGGCACCATGTATATTGATCTCGAAAGATCATTTAAAAATACACTTAAAAAGGTAGGGGCTATTGCTGAGAAAAGAACGAATTTCAAATTTCTATTTTTGGACTACGATGCTGTCATTCGCAACCCTGAAAACGAAGCTACCAAGGTTGCAGAATTTCTGGGTGGCACCTTGAATATACAGAAAATGGCCGCCGTCGTAGATCCTTCCTTGTACAGAGAAAAATCATTGAAGACCTAAACCACACAGATGGATCACACTTACTCTTAAGCCTTCAATGATCTATATTCAGATGGGGAATTAATCGTTAAGGTTGCAACCCATTCTACCCCTTTAACGGTAAATGATTTTATTGAGTTGAGGAGAAATAGAATAAAAAGTACACACGCACTTATTGTCTCCATTTTCTATTAAATTGCAGGAGATGGAATACAGTTGGTCGTGGATAGAAAATCATCGAGTTACACAGAGAGGATTACTTCCTCCAGAGGCATTTCGCCACCCAGACCTTAAGCAGGATAATTTTATTTTACTGAACGGTATGTGGGATATAATTCACTACCCTACCATACCGGAAAACATAGACGATTTATGGCATCTTGAAAATCAAGAATGGCGTCAAGTTTTATTTCCCGGACATCTAGAATTGCAAGGATACGGAACTCCCCTTTATGTCAATGATCGGTATCCATTCGATCCAGATCCACCACACATTTCATTAGATAACCCTTGCTCTATTTTACGGAAAAAATTCTCTTGCGCAAGCTGGAAAGATGATCATGTCCGCCTTTATATCGGAGCCATAAAATCAGCTGCATACATATTTTTAAATGGTCATTTCCTAGCCTACAACCAAGACAGCAAGACAGAGGTTCAAGTAGATCTGACCGATAATATTCAAGAGGAGAATACCATAACCATTGTATTGTTTCGGTACTGCGATGGGAGCTATCTAGAGT
>CAZFJO010000361.1:0-3646 GCA_964518915.1 uncultured Saprospiraceae bacterium | reverse complement strand
AAACAAGGGAATTTCTTTCCGGTCACTTGCCAGCTCGATTACTTCTAAACCTTTTACATAATCCTCTCCTTCTATCAAGGTTCTTATATACCTATCTGCACTTGACAATTGATAAGACACATTTCCAGATTTCATTGCATTGTGGAAAGAGGTGTTAAACAATTCTAGTCTTTTACGAAAGGGCAACTCTTCCACCTCTTGTAAATTAAAATGATACCCCGAAAACTCTTCTACACCTTTTCTAGAAAATAAAGAAGTATAAGTGTACTCTAGTTCTGAATATCGTTCTGGGTTGAAATTGACAGATCCATAATAAATCATAGCCAACTGATAAGTGAATTTTTTCTCGAATTCACTTTCAGAATCCTTCATCATATGGATAGATTCTTCCATATAAAATTCACTTTCTTTTTTAAAACCGGCTCGGTATAATACATCAGCTATAGTGTTATTTGTATTTGCAATTTGTGATTTCTCTTCAATTGGAAAAGATTTTTTCGCTAATTGCAAATAATGAATGGATGAATCATATTGCAACTTATCAGCGAAATTGCTACCGTATAAAAAGTACATATATGGAAGGCTCTCGTGATTGATGGATTTACCATATTCTATTGCATCCTTGAGTATAGAGTCTGATTTTACGTAATTATCTTGAAATTGATAGATCATGGCTTCCCTGTACATGAATACCAAGTGGTAATTCATCTCTTCTTCTTTTGTAAACTTCTGCATAGCTTCATGAGTATAATGGAAGGCAGAATCTACATCTACGAATTGATAGTAGCTAATTAGTTTTAAATAGGCTTGAGAAAGTTCGTAATCATCAGGTGCTTCAAGATAAGCCTTTTTCAATTTAGATAAATCAGGTTGAGCAGTTACAGCAGGCGACAACCCCATCCATATAAGATACACGAAAAAACAATGAACTAAAGTAGGTATGGAGTTCTTATATAACATCTAAATCAGAAATGTTTCAAGTTGAAAGTAATACAATTATCGCTAACTCTAACCATTATTCTTCTATCAGTATATTCATCAGTTCTTTCTGACAAGATCTAGAAACTGGAATGTGGCTACCATTAACCATACCGCAGGTCATACCGTCTTTTTTATCAAGTACTTTCAGGTGATTCAGATTGATTACATACCCTCGATGGCATCTAAAAAATTGTGAACCCAATTGATCTATGAATATCTTTAAAGTCTTGCTCGCTAAAATACACTCTCCATTGTCTAAAAAAAGCTTGGTATAATTTCCATCTGCCATTAAATATACAATCTGATTCGGATCTAAAAGGTAAATCCGTTCTTGCTGTATCACCTTAATCTTATTGTCAAACAATGAGGCCTTAATGGAAGGAGAATCCGTTCTCCTTATAACTTTTAGAGATGTAGGCATAGGTTTTCAATTTAGTTATGCCTCAAATATCCGTCATTGTTCTTGTCCTTTTCTCTATGGAAACATAGAGAAATAAGAAAAAACATCCTTTCTAAGATAACCCACTGATTTTCATTCATCTAGGGCTTAAAACATATTTTAGCGCAATCCTTTAAGCAACCGTACGTTTTCCTATATATTTAATAACCTAAATTATAATAGTCTACTAAAACTGTAATCATGGGACTTTCTCCTCAAGAAATGGGCGACGCCATCGTTAGAAACCTAAAAGCCAAAACAGGAAGAACACTGGAAGAATGGCTAATAGAAATAAAAGAAATTACGTATCATGATAAGAAGGAATTCGTCGCTTATCTTAAACACCATTACGGACTTGGGCACTTCCAAGCACAGACCATATTTCAAGCTTCAATTAAAGGTGATGCTAAATCACTCAGAACCTATGATGAAAAATCACTTTTCAATTCCTCTACAGCATTGGAATTATATACGGCAACTAGACAATCCATAGAACGTATTTCTACAGACATTATCTGTAAACCCTGCAAGACTTATATTCCTTTTTATGTCAAGCACAAATTTGCCCAGATTAAACCAACCAGAGGAGATGATATATCCGTAGAAGTGTATTTGCCGAAAGGCAGCGATTCCTCAAAAACCAAACCTATAATCAAGCAAAAAGATAAAATGACGCATTCCATAATTATAAAAAAAACCAGTCAGATAGATGCTGGATTTATTGAAATCATTGAAGCCGCAATTAGGCAATCTGGATAAATTTAAAAAAGGAGTTGAAATCTTGATGACCTACCTCCATTTCAATCTATAGATGATGGTACAACCAAAAATAAAAATCATGATTAGAAAAACATTTCAACTAGGAATCCTCATCGGGTTACTGAGCATCTTGACCTGTTCTAAGGAGGATCCGGGGAACACCACATCACTAAACGCTCAATTCTCAGCGAGTTCTACCGAAGTAAATACAGGAGAAACCGTGACATTCTCGGATAAATCAACTGGAAGCCCGACTGCCTGGAAGTGGACCTTCTCTGGAGGTACACCTGGTACATCAAGTTTAAAAAACCCGACAGTTACCTATAATGAAGCAGGAGTATACGCTGTAACACTAGAGGCATCTAATGATGTAGGAAGCGATGCCACAACAGAAACAGACTACATAACTGTTACTCAATCTATATCTAGTGCTAAAGAAGTCGTTAATTTCTCTTTCTCGACGGAAGACAACAATCAGATATCTCATACCTCAAGTGCAACCATAAGGGGTCAGGAAATCACTATATTCCTTCCTCCTGGAAGCAGGAAAAATAATATAGTCCCTGAGTTTTCATTATCAAGCAAGGCTATAGCAACAGTCGATGGAAAAGAAATAATAAGTGGTGAGACCTCCATGAATTTTTCTCAAGAAGTAGATCTAGTTGTGACGGCTGAAGACTTAAGCACAAGTACTTATAAAGTAACGCTTATAACTGACATGGCTGCACTTGATGCAGACATTGCCGAGATTATGAATGAATTCAATATCCCAGGACTACAACTGGCCATAGTACAAAACGAAAAACTGGTATACCAGAAGTCTTTTGGCAAGGCGGATAAGGAGAAAGATGAAGACGTAACCAACATTTCTAGATTCAGAATTGCGAGCAATTCTAAACCGATAACAGCTGCCGCTATATTAAAACTTATGGATGATAACAAGCTATCTCTCGAAGATAAAGTCTTCGGATCAGGTGGTATCCTTGGAACCAAGTTTGGTACTAAAGCTTATGCAGATGATATAAAAGCAATTACAGTAAGGCATCTTATGAACCATACGTCAGGATGGGTTAACAACCCTTACGACCCTTTATTCAACAATATAAACTGGAGCTTAACGCAGCTGATCAATGACATGCTTGACAATAGACCGCTAGAAACTACACCAGGAGAAACTTACTCCTATTCTAATTTCGGCTATGCAATACTAGGACGGATTATAGAAGAAGTTACTGGTATGAATTACATTGACTATGTAAATCAAGAAATTCTTATTCCTGCTGGAGCAACCACTATGACATCTGCTGGAAACACACTAGCTGATCGAAAGACCAACGAAGTAAAATACTATGATCAAGAGAACTGCAGTCCTTATGTTATGCGGGTTGATAGAATGGACGATCTAGGAGGATGGGTAGGTACAGCCTATAGTGTAGTAAGTGTCCTGACAGCAATAGATGGAAGAAA
>CAZFJO010000360.1:0-3654 GCA_964518915.1 uncultured Saprospiraceae bacterium | reverse complement strand
AAGTATGCATAAAAAAAGCACGACCTCACTATATGAAGCCGCGCTTTATTCTTTTATGAATATGAATCCCGAAGGTTTCTACTAGGTCTTACTTGAGTTTGAATGCTCCTTTTCCTACCATAAATCCATTGTTATAGATTTCTATATCATATTCACCTTTAGGAAGTTTTTCTGCAAGCGTCCAATCAAGACATGCTTCCGCATCGTCGTTGTTGTAATCTATAGATCCAGTATAACTGTATCTTACTTGGGTATCATCCATTTTATTCGTTAATACACCAGATCCAGCAGATTCTACGGCAACCGTTTCTCCTATCGGGTTTATAAGACGTACATAGAAGTCTTTATTTCCCTTAGGTGTAACAAGATTGGTTTCAGTCTTTATACATGTTCTGAACATTTCGATGTCCTTAGCTTTGCTTTTCTTCTTTAACTTTCCATCGTCTTTTACTTCGAAACCTTGTACTTCTAAGTAGTTGACTTTAATGGCATTAGCCATATCTACTTGACTAGATAATTCAGTATTAGACTCAGCCAGTCTTTCTTTCTCACTTGCAAGCACTTTTTTCGCTTCTTCAAGTTCGGCACTGATTTCTTGTTGCTTCTTATAAGAATCGGCAAGAAGTTGCTTCTCAGAAGTTAATCTCTGATTCGTAGATGCTAAAAACTTATTCTCTTCTTTTAGCTGTGTAATTTCAGCGATATATTGCGTTGCTTGCGTATTGAGGGTTGCGAGCTCCTCTTTAGCTTTATTGAGTTCTCTTTTAGTCCAGATCAAGTTGTTGATCTTGTCTTTCTGAGCTTTCAATTCTTTTTTCTGACTACCGATAAGGTCGTTTAACTCCTTATTGTTGCCTCTTAAGTCTTCTAGACTTTCTAAAGCAGCTTGGTAATCTTGATCCAGTTCTGCGCTGAGCTGCTCTAGTTCCGCAAGTTCTACTGTCTGATCATTTATGGATTTCTTGAGTTCTGAGTTATTAAACCACTGGTAACCATTCAATCCTAGTAATCCTACAATTGCCACGATGGCCCAAGCCATAACATTATTTTGCTTTGCTTTTGTATTTGTCATAGTAATGTGTTTTATGATTAAAAACCGTTTTCTAAATGAGAGAATAAATTATTGCAATATTCGAGCCTTAAAACGATGGCAAGATCTATATTTATTTTCTAAATCCCCCTAAACTCTCGTAAATTGGGGTTATTCCATTATATTCAATGATAGGTGAAAACCCTTATCTTTTATGATTTCTACTAGAAAAATACCCGATTTGCTGTTTTTAGACATTGAAACAGTACCGCAGACAGCTGATTTTTCTCAGCTATCTGAACATGGACAGGAGCTATGGTCTAAAAAAGCCCGTACCATAAGACGACATGCTCAGAATCTGTCAGAACTGGATGATGCTGCAATTTTTAAAGAAAGAGCGGGAATCTACGCTGAGTTCGGTAAGGTGATCTGCATTACCATAGGTTATTTCAGGTCTAAGAAATTTAAGAAACTTAGATTGAAATCATTCTATGGCCACAATGAGAAGGAATTGTTATCCGAGGTTGCAGAGTTGATACGATCTTATTTCAATGACAGTAAGAAAAACATTTTCTGCGGACACAATATAAGAGAATTCGATATGCCCTATCTATGTAGGAGGATGATGCATCACAATATTAAGATTCCTAAAATTATGTCACTGTCCGGCAAGAAGCCATGGCAAGTATCTCAGATACTGGACACACTTGAATTATGGAAGTTCGGTGATTACAAGAACTACACCTCGTTAGATACCATAGCGTACACCTTAGGTATTCCATCTCCTAAGTCAGATATGGACGGTTCCATGGTAGCAAAAGCCTACTACGAAGAAGACCGATTAGACGATATTGAGATCTATTGCAGAAAAGATGTTGTAACACTGGCAAGGGTTCTGCTGCGCATGCACAGAATAACCGATGATTTCGAAGAAGTAGTCGTAGATTAAGATTACATATTATAGTGTATGCTTATGTGTTATTATGCTATCTTTGTGGCATGGAATATTTAATAGCTCCTTCAATACTGGCTGCGGATTTCGGAAATCTTGAAAAAGATCTAAAAATGATTAATGCATCTACTTGTGATTGGTTGCATGTAGATATTATGGATGGCCGTTTCGTGCCTAACATATCCTTCGGTCCGGATATTACTAAAGTGATGAACAAGCATTGTGAGAAACCTTTAGATGTCCATCTTATGATAGAAGACCCAGACAGATACATTGATAGATTTAGAGAGGCAGGCGCTGAAGTGATTACCGTTCATCTTGAGGCTTGTCCGCATCTTCATAGGACAATTCAGGCGATTCAGGATACCGGTGCTAAGGCAGGCGTGGCCTTGAACCCACACACACCCGTTTCTTTGCTAAAGGATGTTCTTGAAATATTAGATTTAGTATGCCTTATGAGTGTCAACCCTGGATTCGGAGGTCAGAAGTTTATATACCAGACACTGAGTAAGGTTAAAGAACTGCGAGACATGAGAGATGTTATCAATAGCCGCGCCCTCATCGAAATAGATGGTGGAGTAGGATTGCAGAATGCGGAAGCTCTTCTGAAAGCAGGTGCAGATGTTTTGGTTGCTGGAAGTGCCGTTTTTAAGACAGATGATCCTATACAGACAATAGAAAGGTTGAAAAATATTGATGCCCATACTTATCTCAATTAGCAAGCGTTAATAAGTCATTAAGGATAATGGATGAAGCATAGATATACACTTTTGATTTATTTTATGGTGGTGTGCGCTTACGCAAATGCGCAAAAGGCCGTCATTTTCGGAACAGTATCTGACTTGTTGTCTGAAAATGTAATAGATTTCGTAACGGTCTATATGGATGGTACTTCTACTTCCGTAGACACAGACCAGAATGGGTACTACTCCATTGAAGTTCCAGCGAATACGAAGCTAACCCTAAAATATGCTCGGGTAGGATACGAGGAACTCAGCTACCTAATAGACCCTATGCCGACTGGAGCTAAAAGAAACATCAATGTAAGGATGGTTTCTTCAGAATCCGATCTTAATGTAACAATTACCGGGTCTAAGATTGACGATGTAGGCATAGTAAAAGAAGAAGTTGTCGAGCTTAAATTACTGCCGTCAACAACAGGAAACCTAGAAAGTGTATTGCCTTCAATAGCGCTAGGGACTTCTTCAGGGACTGGAGGAGAACTTAGTTCTCAGTACAATGTCCGAGGTGGAAATTATGATGAGAACTTGGTATATGTCAATGACTTTGAGATTTTCAGACCTCAGCTGATTCGGTCCGGACAGCAAGAAGGATTGACCTTTCCCAATATCGATCTTATTAGAGATCTTTCTTTTTCGTCTGGAGGATTCCAAGCCAAGTATGGAGATAAAATGTCTTCAGTCCTAGATATAAGTTATAAAAGACCGGAAGAAACCAGAGGTACTGTAAGTCTATCTCTTCTAGGTGGTAGTGCGCATATTGAAGGAAGTAAGCGGATCGGAGGCAATGCCTATAATAAATTAAGGTATCTTGTAGGTGCGCGTTATAAAACGAATCGATACCTACTGGGTTCTCTAGACACAGAAGGAGAGTATTCTCCTAATTTTTCAGATATTCAAGCCTACGTTACTTATAATCTGACCAGAGACCT
>CAZFJO010000359.1:0-3670 GCA_964518915.1 uncultured Saprospiraceae bacterium | reverse complement strand
GTATAACGGAACTGATTCTTTAATCAGTCGTGATGTTTATTTGTTCAATTCAAACATTCACAATACAATAATGACAATAAAAAACCGACGAATCAATTACAAAATAGATGCAATGTAATATATTTATTTTCGTAATATGTTATTTGAAAGGATTCGAGAATCGTTCATCCTCAATAAAATCAATATCTGACATCGTACTGATAAAAGCAACCAACGCATCAATCTGCTCACTTGTGAGATTAAGTGGTCTTAAAAGTGGATCTTTATTCATAGATTCTTTTCCGCCTGAGTTGTAATGTTCGATTACTTCTCGCAATGTTTCGAATCTACCATCATGCATATATGGTGCTGAAAAGAGTATGTTCCTAAGGGATGGAGCCTTAAACTTACCGTTATCAGCGAATATTCCAGTTACTGCTCCCCTACCGAGGTCATCGAAATCATCAAAGCCCAGCGCCTCATCTAAACCATTGTTAAAATACTGATCAGCCGTAATAATAGGTACGGAATGACAATGGTTACACTCTGCATCAGGAACATCCGTATTATCATCGAAAAATAAATCTCTCCCCAGCAGTTCTTGATCTGTATAAGCATCTAGGCCTGATTCTACTCGATCGTACTTAGACTTTCCAGACGAAATAAGGGTTCTCTCGAATTGAGCAATGGCTTTTACCGTAAGGTCTTCACTTATTTCTGACGTATTTTCTATCCCAAATGCTTGCCGGAACAACCTAGGATAGTTTTCACTGCGCTTTAAGCGCTTAACAATTTCAAGCCATTCCGTATCAAATTCGTTTTCATTAGTAACGGGTAATAAAGCTTGTTCTTCTAATGTCATAGCGTGGCCATCCCAGAAAAGTCCATTTCTTGTAAAACCTACATTGAGCAGAGACATACTGCTTCTTTCTCCTATTGCACCATTCACGCCTATGCTGGTTGCTAAGTTATCGGTAAATGAGCCTTCTGGAAGGTGACACGTACTACAAGAAATCATGCTGTCTCGCGACAGTATAGGATCGTAGAACAATCTCCTTCCGAGGTCTATGCCTTGCTCTGTCATCGGATTATCTTCAGGAATCACCATCTGCGGAAAACCAACTGGAATCTCTAACTCGAATGCAATCGGGTTAGAAGGAATATCGAGTAGATTACCTTCATCTACTGTGATACTGTCCTTACAGCCCATGTAAAGCACACATAACAGTACCATATAGCAATAGCGATAATCCATCTTTCCTTTCATTAAAATAGAAACGATTTTCTCCCGTTAAAGTTATTCTCTTACGCTAAAAGAATTCGCTAGATTGGATAAAATAGCATTTTCTGTAGCAGACATGTCCGTCAAGTCTATATCGAATAGCCATAATTGAAAATCTACTTCTACCACAAGAGAAGCTCCCGACCCACGGTCAACTTCGATAGGTGTAGGAATTCTAAATGCTTGCTGCTCTAGAACAACCGGATCTATGGCAATACGGAATACCTCCTGAGTAGCTACATCCTCTAAGGTTATACCCAGATCTACATAGTTTCCCACATCTGTGAATAAGGAATCTGGTACATTAGAAAAATCAACCCGCACCTCCAGTGAATCAGGATTAATACTTGAAATTTCATTACCTAACCCAAGTCTAAAAACAAGGGTGTCGGTTTCACCAGAGAAAACGAAATCAGAAAAAGTTCTTCTAAAATTGCTTCTATTAAAAAAACCAAAATCATTCTCTATTTCCTGACCATCTATAGTTATCGTCCTGTTGTACTTGATTTCTTCACCAAATGAAACAAGGTACATGTCGTCTAGAAAAAAAGAAAAATCATGCAGTACTACCCTGTGGTTGATAAGATCAAGTGTATCTCCTAATGAAGTAGCAATCCCTGGGTACGAAAAATCTACTCTCAAGGTTGGAAAAGAACAACAATCTTCACAGGGGTTATCTGCATTTACGTTGTAATTAGATGCATTGATATCTAAGCAATCCTCGATAGGTTCGTAGCAACTCCATACAAGGGTCGACAATATGATTATGCCCAGAAGACGGATCATCTGATGGTGATGTTGTGTTGTTTTACTAAGTCTGTCAAGAACTTCTTAACTTGAACAGAAAACTCCTTATCCATAATCCACTTGTAATAGTTAGGCTCTGTACGGAATACTTCTAGGATAGGTCGCCCAGAATATTTTCCGAAATTAAAGACAGGAACCCCTTTCGAATTGTACTTCAACCTATTCGTTACATCTATACTGGTTGAGGTAAACGTAAACTCAGACAGTTTCTTCATATCGTTCTGTATGGGAGGTGGATGTTTCATTCCGTCGCCATCGATATACGGCTCATCATCATACTTAACCAACTGTCCTTTTAAAACATCAACGGTTGCTCTGACATCGGCCAGTGCATCATGGGCGCCTTCTAGATCTTTTCCGCAGTAAAATTTCAGAGCAGCTTTCAATGTCCGCGGTTCCATTTTATAGAAGATCTTCTGTACATCAATGGTATTGCGGTTATCTAGGTTAAAATCGAATCCTGCTCTGGCAAATTCTTCCATCAACATAGGTATATCGAATCTGTCTGAGTTGTACCCCGACAGATCAGCAGAACCAATCCACGCAAAGAGTTCTTCCGCTATCTGTGAAAATGAAGGTTTATTCCTAACCATATCCACGGATATTCCATGTACGGCATGGGCTTCCTCACTTATCGGTACCCCAGGGTTCAAGAGGTACTCTTTTTCTTCTGGAAATAGTGAATCCTTAGTATATTTTATAAGCGCAATCTGGATGATTCGGTCTTTAACTATGTTGAGTCCTGTGGACTCTATATCGAAAAATACAATGTCTTTGCTTAATTGAAATTGAACGTCAGTCATATTCTATTTTTTCATAACTAGGTGAATAATATATATTCAAAGAATCTGATTCTACATATACAATGCAGGCTTCTACTCCTTCTATTTTTTCAATCATGGCTTTACAACCATTAAACCCTTTTACGATGCATGCAGTCGCTAATGCATCAGCCGTATAACAATCTGGACTCAGGACCGATGCGGATAATACATCTGATGTTTTATTCTCTCCAGTAACTGGGTCAATAATATGAACGAATCTCAACCCTGCAATGTCATAGAAATTAAGGTAATTACCTGATGATGCAACAGACATATCTCTCAACTTTATGGGAAGAAGCACATCTTTTCTTCCAGCATTAGGATCAGGAACAGAAAGACCTGCAGTCCATACATTACCCTGAGCATTAACACCTTTCGTTCTTATCTCACCTCCTATCTCTACGAAGAAATTGACCACGCCTTCCTCTTTCAGATGATTCGCAACCAGATCCACCCCATACCCCTTGGCAATGCTTGAAAAATCAAGCTCTACCCTAGCATCCTTTTTAATTACTTCGAAGCTATCTTGAGATGCACTCCAGGAAATGTTATCGTATCCTATAAACTGCATAATTGAATCTATCTTAGTTAAATCAGGAACCAATGAACGCCTTAAATCTCCCCCACCGAAACCATAAAAACGATACAATGGATAGATAGATGGATCAAAGGCACCTTCCGTCTTTTCATATAACAAGGAAGATTCTTTAAGCATCCTAAGAAAATGGCTGTCTTCTTTTAGAGACATTTTTATTCCTTTCTCAGAATTATTAAACGC
>CAZFJO010000358.1:0-3706 GCA_964518915.1 uncultured Saprospiraceae bacterium | reverse complement strand
ATTTATCCCATATTCTTGATGAATCGTATAATTATAGCACACAGATCGCTCATTTAATATTACCTTTGCGGCATTTATAATGAAGGCCATTGTGCCTATTTTTAATAAGAAAAATCCTGATGGATAAAAATCAAATAATAGGATTCGTATTGATATTCGCAGTAATTGTAGGATGGTCTATCATTTCTGCTCCTTCTGAAGCTGAGATTGCTGAACAGAAACGTCTCCAAGATTCTATAGAGCTTGTAAGAGTACAGGCGGAACAAGCTGCGCAAGAATCGACCGTGGCATCAACCCCGCAAGTAGAAACTCAACTATCTGATTCTCTTCTTAACCTTCAATTACAAGGCAAGTATGGAGATTTCTCTACAGCGGCGCAAGGATCTAATGAAATTGTATCCCTCGAGAATAAGTATGTCAAGGTAAATTTTCAATCCAAGGGAGGTTTTATTGAATCTGTTCTTCTCAAGGAGCATTTCCGAATGGTCGAAAACGAAAACGGAGAACTCATTAAAGAACCGCTTTACCTTCTGCAGGATGATAAAAACATATTCTCGTACACCCTTCCACTCACTAATAATTTAAGTGGATCAATAGCTACAGGTGATTTATATTTTACTCCTTCTAAGAGTGGCAATAGTGTTACCATGTCGGTTAACACTGCTTCAGGAAGAAAATTTCAGCAAATATACACCCTAGAAGAAGACGGTTATGGTCTTGACTATTCGTTAAACTATGCAGGACTTAAGAGCGGGGAACCTATTCAATTGCAATGGGAAAATTATCTAGAAAAACTTGAAAACAACGTAACCTTCGAGTCGAGGTACTCTACTGTTTATTTTAAAGAAACAGAAGAAAGCAATGCAGATTATTGTAATTGTGCTGGTGACGATGAAGAAGATATGGAAGGTGAGAGCGTCGACTGGGTTGCTCACGTCAATCAATATTTCAATACGGCACTTATGGCCGATAAAGTTCCTTTCACAGATGGGAAGTTCGAGACCGTTATGTTGACTGCCGAAGATGAAGACCTTAAGCTTGTGAAGTCATACCTCAGCATTCCTACGGATGGCTCAGGAAATTATGCTATGAACTTATACTTAGGTCCTAATGAGTATGATAGACTGGCTGCCTATGATAATGGATTTTTAAAAGTCATCCCTTATGGCAATAGTATATTCGGTTCGATAAACAGACACTTCGTACGACCATTCTTCAATTTTATAGGGAAGTACATCGGTTCTTTAGGTATCGTCATCATTCTGGTAATCTTTATTATTAAGATGGCTCTATATCCGCTGATGTACAAGATGCTTCATTCTCAAGCTAAGATGGGTGCACTGAAGCCTGAGCTGGCTGGACTGAAGGAAAAGTATAAAGACGATCCACAGAAATCTCAGATGGAATCGATGAAAGTATATAGAGAATATGGGGTAAGTCCATTCGGTGGGTGTATGCCTATGCTTATGCAGATGCCGATCTGGTATGCTTTATTTAGATATTTTCCAGCATCGATTAGTTTCAGGCAAGAGTCTTTTCTATGGGCTACGGATCTATCCTCTTATGATGTAATAACAGAATTACCGTTTACGATTCCGATGTTCGGATCACACATCAGTCTATTTACAATATTATGGGCAGTTACCACGGTAATCTATACCTATTACAATACGAAGCATATGGATCTCTCGGCTAATCCAGCCATGAAATATGTACAGTATTTTATGCCTATAGGTTTCTTAGTATTCTTTAACAGCTATGCTTCTGCACTGACTTGTTATATGTTCTTCAGTAACCTGATTAACATAGCTCAGACCATCATCACTAAGAAGTTCGTCTTCAATGATGAAAAGATCAGAGCGGAACTCATGGCTCAGAAGGCTAAGCCTAAGAAAAAGGGCGGGTTTCAATCGAGGCTTGAAGCAGCGATGAAGCAACAACAAGAAATACAAGCTAAAAAGCAAAAAGGCAAAGGAAAACGATAACCAATTAATCCTCTTTAACTGTGGGGTAATTTACGCCTAACTGTTCTAAGTAAGAATCGTACTTGGTTTCATCGTAATAATGTTTTTCTAGCGCTGATCTGAATGCTTCCTGTATTTCGTAATTAAGGTAGATGGCTGGCTTGTCTTCTTTAGTTACCATAGGGATGTATTCTTGTTTCATTCCTTGCTCCTCTTTAAAGTACTTCCATGCGTCGTCTACTAAGTTAGGATTAAGAAAAAAGTCAAGCATCGTCATTGCTTCTACTTTCGCTCCTGCAACGACGCCTTTATGTGCAATAGGCGTTGCCATGGCAACGGCATTGGACCAGTGGTGGCCTTGTAAGCCAGGTATGTTACTAGGAAATCTAAGGGTAACAGTAGGCAACTTCCATGATATGTCACCGATGTCATCTGAGCCTCCAGAGACCATTCTACCCAAGGGTGCTTTTATTGTATCTAATTTTATGGCAAGTCCTGATGTATCGTAAGAAGAAACTTCTCTCTGCAGAGACACGGCTAGTGCCTGATCATCAGTAGACCATTCCGGCAGGCCTACTTTTCTGATATTCTTATACATCGTTTCGGCGATTACCTGGTTAAAGTGTCTAGGCCATGCAGATCCTAGAACCTTTTTAGTCATTTTAGTTCTCGTCATCATGGCCGCGCCTTCAGCAATTTCATTGGCTCGATCATACACCTCCATAATCTTAGGGTAAGTGACGTGGCGGAAGTAATACCATATCGTAGATTTAGAAGGAACAACATTAGGTTGATCGCCACCATTCTTTATAACGGAGTGAGATCGATGCAATGGGTCGAGGTGCTCTCTAGCATATTGCCATCCTATATTCATAAGTTCCACAGCATCCGCCGCACTTCTACCTCTCCAAGGAGATCCTGCTGCGTGCGCTGCTTCTCCCTCGAAAGTATACTCAACAGAAATTAAACCCGTACCCCGAGGTTGTCCCCAAGCAACGCTCATGTTGCTACCTACATGTGTAAATATGCACAGGTCAACATCATCGAAATATCCATCTCTGGTAAAGTATGCCTTCGTGCCTACCAGTTCTTCAGCAACTCCTGGCCAGACAATTATGGTTCCTTCAATCCCTTCTCTTTCCATAATTTCTTTTACAGAAATGACAGAAACAACGTTGAGTGCATTGCCAGAATTGTGCCCTTCGCCGTGGCCTGGTGCTCCTTCTACGATGGGGTCATGGTATGCAACACCTGGTTTCTGAGATGCCTTAGGTATACAATCTAAATCGCTTCCGATGGCAATAACCGGATGTCCACTCCCCCACCGAGCCATCCATGCAGTAGGCACACCAGAAATTCCATACTCTATTGTAAAACCATTCTCTTTCAATATATCAGTGATGTACTTAGACGTTTCTATTTCTTGAAACCCCAATTCAGAAAAGCTGAATATTTTATCGACCATTACCTGAGCGAGCTTGGCCCTTTCATCCACTTTCTTAACCACTTCTTCTTTTAATAAAACGTGATTATCTTCTTGAGCAGTGATCGTAGAAGCGAAAAATAGTTGGCTGACGAACATCCATAAGAGGTAGCGGTATTTCATAATGTTGATTTTATATATTCTCTAATATAAACAAGTGTTTATACATCTATCTATTGTCAAGGGATTAACCTTGATATAATCGAATTTTCCATGTCGGTCTATCAAATAATCGCATTGTTTTTATTTAGATTTAATC
>CAZFJO010000357.1:0-3714 GCA_964518915.1 uncultured Saprospiraceae bacterium | reverse complement strand
GACCTTAATATCTTGTGGTGGTCCTAAGCCATTTGACATAAGTAATCCGACTCAGCGATACATAACCTTCGGTAATGGAGGAGGATTTACCGGCGCTGTAACCACTCACCATCTGTTAGAAGATGGTAGAATATTCAGAGAAGTTAATGAAAACGAAACTGTCGAAGTAGGAAAGATTGATGGCGACTTAGCTAAGCAACAGTTCAATAATTATACTTTACTCAACTTTCAGGATGTCAACATAAATGACCCCGGAAATATTTATTATTTTATTAAGCACTCTGATTTTCCTGAAAAAAGATCGATTACATGGGGAGGCAATAATACAGAAGTACCCTCTGCCATATCCACTTTTCACCTTAATTTATCTAAGATCGTCAGATCTATCAATGAAAATTCGAAACCTTATAAATCTGCCCAGAAATGAAATTATTTAAATTATATGCTACCCTGACATTTGCCTTGAGCATAACCTTCTGTCACGGCCAACTTAAAACCATACCTGCAGGAACAACGGCTCAGAAGGCGACCCTATCCTCCCCTCTCCAGGTAAAGGCGCAGACCACCAGGGCTAAAAGAAACCTTAACCTCAAGGAGACTACCATTCTAAGCGCGGCTACTGTTAAGAATGGCCTTCGGATTAAGAAGTGGCTGCCAGAATCTCAGACTATATGGATAGATGGAAATATAAGACAAGCTGCTGCCGTAAGAAATGCAGATCTGAATACACGAGTAGAACATTACCTCTCAGGTGTCAAGGACCTTCTACAGATTCCAGAGCAATTTAACTTTACAATTCTTTCTTCTGATGTAGACAACATCGGAATGGAGCACACACGAGTAACGCAGACTTACAATGGAATACCCATCCATGGAGCAGATGTGATTGTACATAGCAAGGGAGATGTAACTGGAATGAATGGTAAAACCACTATCCTTCCTCTTAACTTATCTACTGAGCCTTCCATATCACCAGAGGAAGCTGAACTTGTTACCATCGCAGACCTACCTAAATATCAGAAAGAATGGTCTGCTTATTATAAAGCCTTGGATGTGGATAGAAAAACCAACAAGCTAACAATCTACCCTACAGAAGATGGATACAGACTTGCCTATCACATAAGTATACACAATACAATGGTAGACAGATGGGAGTATTTTCTAGATGCCCAGACTGGAGCAATCATCGATAAATATCAGAATATATGTAAGCTTCACAATCATATAGAAAACGACAATCATGCTGCTGAAATCAACATAGATCATAAAACAGAATCGGTTATTGAATCAGTTATAGAAGTAGCTGGACCATCTACTTCTAGTGGGCAAGACCTATTCGGAGTAAATCGTTCTCTTAACACCTATGAAGAAAACGGAGACTACTTTATGCTCGATGTTTCAAGACCTATGTTTGACCCCACTAACTCCAATCTTCCGAATGAACCGGTAGGCGCAATCTGGACCATAGATGCATTTAATGCAGCTCCAGTAAACGAAAATTACAGTTTCAGGCATGTGTTCAGTGCAGACAACAACTGGGGAGGTAGAGAAACAGGTCTTACTGCCCATTTTAATGCAGGAATTGTGTATGAATATTTTAAGAACACCTTCGGCAGAGAGTCTATCAATGGTCAAGGAGGCAATATTGTTTCTATAGTCAATGTTGCCGACGCTGATGGAAATTCTCTAGATAATGCATTCTGGAATGGAGCATCTATCTTTTACGGCAATGGCAACACCGCATTTCTGCCGCTTGCAAGAGGATTGGATGTAGCTATACATGAGTTTAGTCATGGTGTTGTTCAGAATTCTGCGAATCTAGAATACAGAAATGAATCTGGAGCACTTAACGAATCTATGGCAGATATTTTCGCTGCCATGGGAGATCGAGAAGACTGGTTAATTGGTGAAGATGTAGTTAGAACCAGTGTATTTCCTACTGGAGCCTTAAGGAATCTACAAGATCCTAATAATGGAGCAGCACGTGGAGATTACGACCGAGGCTATCAACCTAAAACTTACTCAGATCGATTTACAGGAGATAAAGACAATGGGGGTGTACACATCAACAGTGGAATAACTAACCATGCATTTTACTTGATTGCAACAGATATAGGAAAATCCAAAGCAGAGCAGATATTTTATCGTGCGCTGACAACATACTTAACTAAATCATCTAGATTTATCGATCTCAGACTCAGTACTATCCAGGCAGCTATAGACCTGTACGGAAACGGATCTGAAGTAACTGCATTGAGGTCAGCATTCGATCAAGTAGAGATATTCGATGGAGATGGAACTGACAACCAAGAAGATGTAGAAGTAAATCCTGGAAGTGCTTTTATGCTAGCTTCAGATGCAACACGTAGCAACTTATTTCTATACAATGCTGCTCTAGAAAATCTGGTAGCCAACGATGGCGCATTCTCTACTACGGATCATATAAGTAGACCTAGCGTTACGGATGATGGGAGTGCAGCTGTATTTATCGGTGCGGATAAAAAAATGTATATCATCAATATTGACTGGGATGAGGGAACTTTCGAACAGAGATCATTACAAGAAGATCCGGTATGGAGAAATGTCATCATATCTAAAGATGGACAGCGATTAGCAGCTTTATTTGATGAGCTGGATAATACAATCTGGGTTTATGATTTTAATACTGAAAATGCCGAGACATTTGAGTTGTTCAATCCTACATTTACAGAGGGAGTTACAACAGGTGATGTCCTTTATGCCGATGCTCTTGAATTCGATTTTAATGGGCAGTACATTATGTATGATGCCTTTAATAATATTCCGTCGCAGACAGGTACCGACATTGATTATTGGGACATAGGCTTTATTAAAGTATGGGACAATGGAAGAGATAATTTCGGATTAGGAGGGATAGAAAAACTATTCTCAACCCTTCCAGAAGGAGTCAGTGTAGGAAACCCTACTTTCTCTAAGAACAGTGATTATGTAATTTCATTTGACCTGCTGGAAGACAATATTTTTTATGCTATAGGAGCCAACTTAGAAACAGGAGACCTTAATCAACTTTTCTCTAATAATGAAGGTCCACATTATCCTAATTTCACTATAGATGACAACACCCTTTTCCACGATTTACCGTTCTTAGGCTCTTTCGATTTAGGGAGTCTAGGATTGGATGCAACTAAAATTAATGTAGAAAACGGGTCAGAAACCATCGAACTAGCAGAGAGAAGATGGGGCGTGTGGTTCGCTAATGGAGAAAGAGACATTACCTCTTCTCTGAGTGACCTAGCGGACATAGAAGTATTCACTGCCTACCCTAATCCAAGCGCAGATGTGCTGACACTAGAATTCGAAATGAATGAAAGTAAGCTCGGAAAAGTAGAAATATACGGTATGGGTGGCCAGCGGGTCATCTCTCGCACAGTCAACATTCAGGCTGGAAAAAATAAAATCCAGACAGAAATAGGAGACTTGCCCACTGGTACATACATAGCGATGGTTTCTACAGAAAATAGTAAAGGATCGGTATTATTTTACAAGCAATAATCTACTTACAAGCAAGTAGACCAGCTATCTGCATAGTATAGAAAAGATACTCATAATACGTTTCAGTTCTATCGGAGATATAGTGCTTACATCTCCGATAGTACGGGCATGCTATAATCAGGGTTCCACCGTACATTATCTTACCAAGGCTCCTTTCAAGCCGCTGCTAGAAAACAATCCTTA
>CAZFJO010000356.1:0-3715 GCA_964518915.1 uncultured Saprospiraceae bacterium | reverse complement strand
CGTGGTAATTGATGTGCGAAATAACCAGTTCAATAGACTTGCCTGATTCTATATCTAGACTCAACCTTCCTTCTTTATCGGAACTCTCCCCTTGTTGAGAATTAGATAAAAAAACGAATCCATCCTCGATAGGATCCATTGTTTTTAAATCTAATAATTGCAAATGGTACTGCTGACTGTGCAACGTAAAAACAATGGAAAGAAATAGAGCGGTGTAAATGAATTTCTGCATAACAGTAAATTAGGTTAATTGCTGTTAAAATCGGAAATTAATCTGGAATTTTCTGTCTTAGAAAACAACTAATAGGATTAATCCATCTTTAGAACTTCTAATAGAAGAGCTCAGAATTCGAACTCTTCTGATCTACTTTGCATTCTTTTATTAGGGTATTATTTTCGAGAATCTATCATTTTAGGTTTGCCTTAAACCTGTGTCACCTATCGTTATTAATAACTACTTCTATTCCTTTAAAACTTTAGATAAATACAATGGACTTCCACCGGCTGTAATTCCTTGTACAACTATTTCTACATCTTCTTCTTCTTTAATCTTTTCGATATTAATGATGAAGTCTTCATTAGGTCTCAATGTCACATTAGGTAACCATTGCAAGGTTCTATTGAATCCATATGCAGATGCAGGTGCATTCATAAGTTGAAGTGGTTCGTAAAACGCTCTATACTTTTCGGCATCAGGATGAATATAAGCGAGTACACCACTGTTGAGCTCTTGCATTTTCCGTCTACTTCCGCCAGGATAAGTTATTACAGAAATGAAACCTCTGCCTGTAGTTATATACTTGATGTTGTCTACGGTCATTCCTAAAAACCTACTATGAGTGGTCTGTACGGTTCCGTTAATAATGATTGTCATTATCAGCCTCTTAATTTCTCCCTGCTTTGTAATGTGTATATAGTGTAACTTGCCTGCTCCTTGACCGTCACTTAAACCGCCTAAGCCACGATTTACTATCCGCATGCCAGGAGATATAGATCTTGCAAGATCCAGCACCAATGACTCTTGTGAAATCCAATCATGGTCGTCTATATCCCAATACCCTCTAGTCCTAGTATCGGGTTTTCGTTTACTATCTTTAATCACAACTTCATCTACATCAATAGACATAGCAATACCATTATGTATAGCGCGTCCTCTGTCTAGTGTCATTAAAAAAGTCCCTTTACTATCCCCTTCAGTTAGATAGGGTTCAGGCAAGTAGTTTATGTCAGGGTAACTATTTTCTACGACGTGAATCTTAACAAATCTATCTCCTTCTAAAGCTATTCCATCACTTTTGTTTCCACCTTCTCTAGCTTGCAACAAATAATAGATTGAATCACTGTATGGAACATTCGAAAAAGAAAAATTACCATCCTCATCAGTTGTTACTAAATCATTGTAAAAGTCTTGAGACAAAATGGACAAGGATACTGTACCTTTAACTCTTTTCGTAGAGTCCTTAATTTCAGATACATATCCACTGATTGTTATCCCTTTTTCTATTGCTTGATATGCATCATGGGCTTTCTGGAGCTCTTCCCAATTAAATCTTCTCCAACCTCTACTAAGCATCAATAAATCTAAAATGAAGCGTTTTTTGTAGTTCATTTCTTCAAGTAAACTTCTAGGATTCTTAATGATTCTATTAAGATCAGAATTCATATATAGATAGCTCTGAATATTGTCAATGTCGAATCGAGGAACATTTTTTCTTATAGAAATAGAAACATAAGCTAGGCTATCCATTTCTGTTATTGTCTGTTTACTTAGCACCATTTGCCGTGTGCTCTCTGCAGAAGAATCGCTTACAACATCATTTAAATCAAGTTGATCAAGTTCTACACCTACTTCATTGAAAACCAACCTTTCAGAAAGTGGTTTTCCTCCCTTATTAAATAAAGTGAAGTGTATTAATCCATGTGGCAAGTCTTTTTTCAATACTTTCATCATTCCAGATTCTAGGCCCGCCTCATTCACATAAAGAATAACATCTCCCCTTCTATGACCTACGAGAACAAGTGAGTCTAGATGATCAGCAACGGTGCTTATATGGATTCTTATATATTCCTCATTTCTATTATCAATTGCCATATGAGCTTCTAGCGACAGTACTTCAGGTAACCTGTGCAGAGATGTATTATCGCCCCTGTGCTTTACATTATAAGTTTTTCCTATCTCAGGGACAAGAATAAAGTACCCTAATCCAGCTGTTGTCGTTTCGACCTGGGTTATTAAATTACCTTCACCATCGATAAGCTCTCCTGAAAACTCAATAGATTCATTTAATCCATTATAAGATTCGAAAACTACCTTATTCGGAAAACCAGAAACCAAGTCTCCTCCTTCTGGATAGAACCTCATCTTCAATTCACTTTGGTCGATATAATCCTCTTGAATTTCACCTTTAATTTCTGCAAAAGGCTCCTTTCTCAATCCTTGTACATAAATCTCCTTGAACTGTAGATCTTTATCTTGATATTGAGCCATCAATTCAGTGTATGCACGAAGGAAGTATGTACCTTCATATAAATCGGTTGAAAGTGAAAAATGGGCAGATGCAGTTCCATTCTCTACATTCTTTACAATCCTTTTTATAACCTTTTTATCAGAACCAATCAATTCTATATAGGCTATCTTACTCAAGCTTGAAGGCTGGTTTAATGTTCCGTCTAAGAGATACAATTGTAACCAGATTTCATCTCCTACAGAATAGAAGGATTTATCTGTGTGCAAGTAGATTTTCTCTCTACAGAAGTTATGGTTTTTCAACCTAAACTTATCGATTAGATGATCTTCCGAGTCAGCTATTAAAACACTCCATGATCGCGGGTCTAGTTTCATTAACTCTGAAGCAATAACAGGCTCAGAAGGTGTATATTCCCTAGGAAGTAAATCCGCTAGTCTTTCTTGAGTGAAAGCGCCTTTTTCTATTATATCTTCTGGATTCAATAAAATCCCATTATTGTCAAATGATATATATCCTGACTTGCTTGAAATAATCGTTGTAGGGAAACTTGTATGATCATAACCCATCACTCCTTTCTTGACTATGGGGTTATTATGGTCTTCTATAACAAGAAAACCATGAACTTTTAGTGCCCATGTTCCATTCTGAAATAACCTAATTACGTTAAGTTCTGGAACATAAAGGACAGGATCTATTTTTTTATCTTGAAGAGACGCAATTGAAAATGATCTAAATCTATCTTGTTGAACGCCTGACAGAATGGACGAAAAATATCTTCGGATAGAGCGATCATAGGTTTTAGACCTCTGCTTGACTACTTTGTTATCCCGTTTTGTTTCTTTAAAAAAGGCCTTTCCAGCATAAGCTACTTCTTCTTTGTGCAATTTAAATTCTTGTAAAAAGAACAATACATCGTACCCTAGCTTCTTATTCTCTATTTCGATAAGTGCATTTGCGTAAGCGTGTAATGTATCTCCCCTTTCTTCGAAAATGACGACGTCCTTGTTTTTGATTTTGGCTTTTTTACCATTATCAGATCTACCTAACAAGGCCCGCTCGAATTTCTTCAACCAGTCCTTGCGTTTTCCTGATTTCTTTTCCTTTACAGTTATAACGTCTAACCTGAAATCTCTAGATCGAAGAAGTATTTTATTAGGCAGTAATTCATAGGAATTAGCACGGATTATCGTGTCGTGGTAATTGATGTGCGAAATAACCAGTTCAATAGACTTGCCTGATTCTATATC
>CAZFJO010000355.1:0-3722 GCA_964518915.1 uncultured Saprospiraceae bacterium | reverse complement strand
TCAGGATAGTTTAAAAACAAAATCTTCTATCGGAGGATCATTTATTGCTCAATCTGTTTTTCAAGAATGGCAAGAGACTCATCCAGAATGGAGGGTTATAGTTGGTGGTGATGTGATTAATGAAAACGGAAATGAATATGCATTTGATATGATCGAAGTACCCTTAGTAGAGCTAGGTGGGATTCCAGTGGGGCCTGTCTGGTTTTCAATGCGACCGGATGCGGCTTGGTCTAAAGGGATGATACGCACCATGGACAAGGTTGTAAAAGGAGCGCTAGGGGGTTCAGCATTAAAGTATCTTTCTGTCTCTATTGATTATAAAAATGAATTGTTGGCCTTTAAGCAACCTTAAATAATAAAGTGTCTTCGCTAATCTAGGATAGATTCTACATCCAATTTAAAAATTGTATACTTTCATCTATTATTAGTTTAACATGCACAATTCAAGAGTCATTGCATATTGATCTAAAGGCAACAACATGATCCATCAAGTAGTAGAATATACGGCTGTTCTGGTTGTCTTCCTTTATCTGTTCTATGGGTTTATTATGCTCAAGTACCATAGAGGGAGTCTAGTGTCAAGTGTATTATTTGGCTCTTTTTTTATTTTGATTGGTTTATCTGTTTTAGATGTTTATGCTCAGTCGTCTGAATTCTATTTAAAGCATAATCATCTTGCTTTTATTCTAAATACAATTCCTCTGTTGTTCGGGCCTGTGCTATGGTTGTTGTCTAAAGCTGTGATCAGGCCTAAGGACCTATTTCGGTCATGGGATTTTTTACATTTCGTCCCATACTTCATTTCTGTAATTGCAATTGTTCTAGGTTACCATATACAGAGTGTAGAATTTAAAGCTGAGTTTATTACAAGGGCTTTCTCAGGAACTGGACTTGTGGCCGTTGTTCCCACCTTCCTTTTGCTTGCTAGTATTGCTGTATATGTACGCTATTCGTTCTTGCTGTTAAAAAGGTATAGGGTAGAAATAAGAAATAGCCAGTCAGACATTGAAAAGATAAACCTCGAGTGGCTAGAGCATGTTCTGCTTGGTTTCGTCACTATTGGTGTTATAACGACGGTCATTCAAGTGTTTTATTTTTTAGATAGAGATAACAATGCATGGGTAGGTATAGTATTGTTTGGCTTGCTGTTGTTTCTTTTTTATTACATTTTAAATACTTTTCTGAAGAGCATGCAGTCACATGGTATTTTTCAAGATACAGAAACAGAGCGGATTTCGTCTACTGAAGGAAATACGAAGGAAGTACCCTTATTGATTAAATCAAGCATTGACCAGCGTATGGTTGATGCTTTAAAAGATCATATGGATAAAACAGAAGCTTATCTAGAACCTTCGATTAGCTTGAACGATTTAGCAAAGCAAGTTGGCATGAAGCCTAGAGTGCTTTCACAAGTTATCAACCAAGGGTTTCATAAGTCTTTTTTTGACTTTATCAATGGCTTAAGGATATCTCATGCTCAGAAGCTAATTGAGAAGAATCAAGATGAGAAACAGACTATTCTTGAAGTAATGTACGCTTCAGGATTCAACTCTAAATCTTCTTTCAATACTGCATTTAAGAAACATTCCGGATTTACACCTACGATGTGGAAAAACACCCTTAATCGTAAGTAGTTGATTGTCAGTGGTAATTGGGTTCGATTTTATACAGTTTCGTAAATCATACTGTTTTTATGCGAAGAGAAGGGTGCGACTTCATGATGTCGGACGATTCAGTGAATTTATTGACTCAATTTAGAGTCATTATTGATTCACTATTCAAAAAATATGATCATGAAAAATCTTACGCCTAGCGTTGCTAGAAACCTTCTTTTACTCTCTTTAATCGTTTTTTCTGGAATCCTTATGTCCCCTAAATGGTCACTGGTAATTGCGCCTTGGGTTTATTTTACAGCCTTGCTATATTATGTACGACATAACAATTGGAAAGGAATAATGATGGTTATCCCATTCCTTATACTTAGTTCATTCGTTGCCCAGACAAAAGTGATGCCTATGCCATACATGGCTGTTCTTTTTATGATGACAATAGGCTCAATTGTGGGTTTAATTCCGTTGCTGCTAGAAAAATTGTTCTTTAATAATCTGCCTAAATGGTCAAGAACTCTTGCCTTCCCTATACTCATGACTGGTTTCAATTACATCTTCGATATGGGCCCACAAGGGACTTGGGGTAATACTGCATATACTCAATTCAGCTGGTTGTCCTTGATGCAATTGGCATCAATCACTGGAATATATGGTATCAACTTCATTATATACTGGGGTGCTAGTACTGGTGTAGAATGGATTAACTCATATAATTCTCTTGAAAAAAGAACAAGCATGCATTATATCATGCCTATTGTGTTGACGGTAGTTGTGTTGACAGGTTATGCAAGACTTAATAGCGGAGAATCTGATGAAGCCTATACTAAGTCTAGAATGGCTTCTATTACTTTAGATAATCTATCTATATCTAAAGCTATGTATAAAGCCACTTATGATAAGGATATCAATGTACCATGGCGATTAAACCAAAGCGATCCTATTCTTCAAGAGGCACAGAAAGGGATACTTGCTTTTATGTCAGATCCTGAAGCTTCTAAATATGATATCGTATATAAAGAAATAGACCATGTTTTCAATAGATATATAGAAGCTACGAGAACAGCAGCAACTCGTGGAGCCAAAGTTGTTACTTGGTCAGAAGCTGCCATTATCAACACTAAAAAGAATGAAACAAAGTATGAAGATATCGTATCTAATCTAGCGGATAGCTTGGACACATATATCTTCTATCCAACTGCTGTATTCCATCCGGAGAAAGTAGGTAAAGAAGCTGAATTTATAGAGAATAAAGTACTGACCTATGGCCCTGACGGTTCCTTACTTAATACGTATTATAAGAACATACCAGTTATGGGCGTGGAGCCTTCGTTCCCGGGTGATGGCAACATTCCCGTTATCAAAACGCCCTATGGTAATTTATCTCCTATAATCTGTTATGATGCAGACCATCCAGATTTAATTGCACAAGTACAGAATAAAGAGACGGATGTTCTTGTAGTTCCTACGGGCGACTGGGATGCAATCAGTCCCTATCATACGCAGATGGCGGCAGTAAGGTGTATAGAAAATGGCGTATCCATGATTAAGTCTACAAGCAATGGCTTAAGTGCCATGATAGACGATAAAGGAAGATTGCTTAAAACGTTAGATTACTTTACTACGACTGGTTCAAGGATTCTTGTTCATGATATGAAAATCAATAAAACACATACGTTTTATTCTGTCTGCCAACCCTTATTTATTAAAGGGTTAGGATATGGATTCTTGATATGCTTGCTCTATGTTTTATTCAAGGGCATCTTTCGTAGACGGTTTAAGCATCAACAAGAAATTACACCCCAACTGCATGTTTCATAATTCCATGTTTTGAATCTACACCATTCATGCGTTCTAGATCCTGCTGATTCTAGGACGCTTTTTATTACCATCGAGTTGAGATTATATTGAACATGTGATTGCTATTGCCATACAGTCAATGTAAACTTAACTAGATGCTGATCGTTAAATAATGGTCTTGGATCTTTCTATATCCACCATTTTGTACCATATGTAAGAACTTAACAGAGAATAAAGACCCTTTAAAGGAATATAATGTTAATGATAAGTGTACCTTCGCACTCTTATTAAGAAAAATCGTTATATGACATTTCA
>CAZFJO010000354.1:0-3760 GCA_964518915.1 uncultured Saprospiraceae bacterium | reverse complement strand
CCGTTCCATTCATCCTGCAATATTAATATTACTGAGCATTCATTTTAAATAATTCAGGGTTCTTTTATTGGATGAGCGAATTTTCTTAATATAAGCCTTGCAGTGAAGGATTAGAGATGTTTTTACGGGATTAATTCAAGATTGTTTAGTTCTTACTATAATATAGATTTTTAATTCTCCAACCTGAAAGGTAAGCGCCAGTTACACGTTGTTGTTGATCTCTATTTAATTTCAGTAGCCTTACTGTAGAATTAGGAGGGGCTAGAAATTCATCGTCACCGATGTGTTCTAGGTTGACAATCGTTTCACCCATTGTGACCTGTGCCGTGTGATCTGTAATATCAATCTTGATTACTTGATTTAGAACCTCGTTTTTGAACTGCCCTGATACCTCTGATTGTTCGTTTCTTAGCGTTTTTAATTTTCTGCCATGGGTGACGAAATCACTTTTTTCTCCTGTATTTATGAAACGATATTCCAGGGTTTGTCCTGAATCCAGAAAGGATACGCGCACCTTATCATTGTTAGGGATGATCATTTTAAATGTAAGGTTTCCTTCAATAGGAACCATAGGGACTTTGTTGTTCTCATTTCTTTCATAGAACAAGGTGTCATTTTCCATAACTATTTTTCTGAGACTGAAGTTTTCTTCAAGTAGATAGTGACCTATACACATTTCCAGCTCTTGTTTAGATTTAGAAATATAGGTGACCTCCTGAGCAGGATTTTGTGCTTGGGGTAGAATTTCATAATCCTTGTGGAACCAATCGTATATTGTTTCATATAATTCTCCACCCGAAATATCTGCACTATTGGAAAAATAAACTAAGGAAAAATCGTGTTCTGGAATATGCATCATATAGGATGAAAACCCATGATCTAATCCTTCATAGTGGATGGTCCAGTAACCTGATCTGTTGTCTCTATAGATCCCTGGCGTGTAGTCTGTTTTATTACCGTCCGAGAGTATTGTATTGGTAAAAAGATAGCTGTAAAAGGATGGGTGACCGATCTTTTTCAGAGACATGTTCTCTAACCATTTAGCGAAGTCTGATGCAGATGTGTATAAGTTTGACCCACCTACGAACGAAGAGTTATTAGAGACCTTATAGTGTGCATTACCTTCCTTTTTATAACTGTAAGATCTATTAGGGATCACCATTCTGTGATCATCAGAGAACATGCTATTATCCATTTCGAGTGGTGTAAAAATGTGTTTGTCTACGAATTCTGGAAATGAAACTCCTGAGAGGCGCTCTATGATTTCTGTTAGCAAGACATATCCTGACCAGTTGTATTCTACCTTACTGCCAGGATTGAAGTTGAGTGTTTTTTGGTTTTTAATAAGTTTAAGGATTTCCTGTTTTGTGACAACATCTCCACTAGTATACCCCTTCCACTTTATAAGCTCCGCCACATCTCTTAATCCACTCGTCTGTTCCATGAGGTGATGTAATTTTATCTCATGCGGCCACTCTTTTAGTTCAGGTAAGTGTTTTTTTACATCGTCGTCTATAGATAGTTTGCCTTTTTCCTGTAAAAAAAGGATTGAGAAGACAGTAAATTGCTGGGATAATTGTGCTGCGTTAAACAAGGAGTGAGGCGTGAGTTTAGTGTTGTATTCTAGGTTAGCCATTCCATATGATTTTAGTGTCACGGGCTTGTTTTTCTCAAGAATGGCAATGGAAAGTCCCGGCTGATTGCCTTGGTCGTAGTGGTGGAAAATAGAATCTAAAGTATGGCTTACATTTTTTAATCCGCCTTGAGCATGGGATACTAAAGAAAGCATATAGAAGATTGGGAATAGGACGTATTTAATTAAAAGTACAGATGTCTTGGCATGCATATCAAGTATGTTTAGTTAAAAGAAATGAATGGAGTTGTTCGAATAAAATATATTGCTGGTTCTAGATATCAAGCTTTCCTGTTTTATCGAATGGATCTGACCATTGTTCGTCACAGTAAACCGCGTTACCTGTCAGCGTTTTTAAAAAGGCAATTAGTGCTTCTTTATCTTCTGTTGTGAGGTTTAACTGTTGCCCTCGTTTGCGATCAGCAGTGCGCAACCTACTATTAAGCCGCTCTTTATTTCTGGGATCCATGGGGATTTTATTGTAGTGGTCTATGACAGCTTCTAAATTCTTGAGGCTTCCGTCATGCATAAGTGGACCATTTAATGTTCCACTCGGATTGAACAGATCTCTGAGGGTAGGGGATCTATTATTCATCGGATCGAATCTTGTGGGATCTCCTGCGACGCTTGTAATTCCATTGTTACTTGTGCCAGGATCAATGTCGAAAATCGGTGCCCTGTGACAGACTTGACAGTTAGCCCCGTTGTCTGCTTTTGGCAATAAAAAAAGTTGTTTGCCTCTGTTTTCCAGATCTGTGAAATTCGGAAATGGGGTCTTATCATCATTTACTTGAGCACGGCCTTTATCGTACTTAGAATCATAAGACTGTATGCTCCTGATGAATTGAGCGAGGGCAAGTTGAATCTTTTCTTCTGTAATTTCTGCATTTTGGAATGCTTCCGCAAATAAACATTTGTAGTAATCAATAGAGTCTAGTCTTTTTATTAAATCTATCATTGAAGGATTCCCTTCTGCACCACTAAAACCCATTTCTTTGTGGTTTTTAATAGGCTCTGTTGTCTGAGCTTCAAGAGAAACAATGCGATTGTCCCAGAACAGTGATTCACTTTCTCCATGTCTTATGTTGACGAGACGCATGGCGTGTCTGTCAGTTGTTAAGCCATGTACTCCAGTGCTTAGCGCTGCAGTATCACCGAATGCGTATTCTTGTTGGTGACAGCTTGCACATGATATCGTCTCATCGATGGATAGTTTTTTATCGTAGAACAATACGCGTCCTAGTGAGGCAATGGTATCGTTCATCCGATTATGAATAGGCGTGTTGTCGTGATCTATATAGGATGGCACATCCTGGTCGGCGTAGTTATGTGAGTAAGATCGATGGCTAGCACGATCAAGGATGAAGACGGATAGAATCATCACGATAAATATCAAGATGCTTTTCATAAGACAAGCGTAGAATCGTTATTGTTATATCAGAAAAGCTTAAGGTAAGTGTCTGGAAATTGTGACGCTTGTATATTATAAGTAGAAGGGGTAAGTGTATAAGAAAAGGGTCATCAGGTTACTTAAAAATGATATTCTTGGTTTAATGCTTACTTATAACTTATATATGGAAACTATACTTAATTACTTGATCTAGAATTAAAATTACAATAGGCATAAGAAAGAGAAGGTTGGTCAGGTTTGAATCAAGTAGTTTCCATTTTCTTTTGTAAAAAAGAAAACTTGTTACCAATAAAAGAAATACACTTATGAGTTGAACCATCCATCTCAACATGTATGGAGAATAGAAACATATGAGTATTCCCTGATTCCATAGTTTCTCCATATTATAAACTGAGTAGACAGCTTCAAGTTGGATACCACTACAGATGAGTATTGATATGACCCATACCGTTTTCGGAAAAGTGGAAAGTTTATAAACACCATCAGAATGGGTTTTTAAAGTTCTCATCCATTTATTTTTCTAACAAGTCTGAACCGCCCATTCCTGTAATAATATTTCCTATAGTTGTAATACTTGGAAACTTTTCAGGATATCTTCTTGATAAACTATGCGTTTCGCATAATAGCGAATTCTCAACTAAGTCAGTTATACAATAACGGATATCAATTTTCCATGTCTCTCCATGATATAGAGTGTTTTCGTGATTGTATATAAC
>CAZFJO010000353.1:0-3771 GCA_964518915.1 uncultured Saprospiraceae bacterium | reverse complement strand
GTATGTGTTTTTAAAACTGATTCTGGGAATATTAATCCATTCTCAGAGGATACTTATTTTAGTGCATATTATCCTAAAGAAGGAGATTATGTTCCATTTAATTTTTTTCCAGTAATTGTCAAGCACAACCCAGCTGTTAAGAGTGGTGAAGAAGATAAATATGGATATCATTCATTTGAGTTTCAACTAAAAGATGAAAGCCAAGGTGTAGATTTTCCTTTGAATAAAAATAGCAATAGTTGGCCAAAAGGTCCCATCGAATCTCAGATAAAACATATAAAAGAATGTGGATTCTCTATTGATGTATTTCCTGCTGAAAGATCCTCCTTACTTGCTTATAATTCACAAGAATCCATCATTAATTATGAAAATAGTCATCGATATGTATATAGCTTTCAAGGTGAAATAAAGCCAAGTAAAAATAGTAGTTCTAAAACCATAGGTGGTAGCTTGAATAGCAATTTCTATGTCGGAATGGATAAGCCCCTCTTAAATTATCCTGAGAATAACGACACAATCGAATCATTACCTACCATATTTAGATATAAACCTAGTAAATCAAAGCCAATTAAGATATTGCCAGATTATTATATATATAAAGCAAGATCGGGAGATGGAGGATGTAAGTTTTATGACGGTGTATTATTTCACCAGATGCAAATACGCATAACAAGAGCATCAGATTCTACCATCGTGTTTAACAGAATTCGCGATTTCGGTTCAAAAGAAAACAAGGAATTCAGGTTTTCGGAAATGTATGACAGGAATGGAAGAGTAAACCTAATTGCCTTAGAGAATATTGAAAAGGAGATCTACCCAGATAAATCTTTTCTTATGGTCGATTTAGAAGAACCTGGCGAATACCATTGGCAGATATCATGGATCAAGGATGTTAAAGGCACTGATACAACCTATTACAATAGAAGTGATAAATGGAAATTTATCGTAAAGGAATCTACAGTTAAAAAATCAAAGGAAGAAGATTGTATTATAGCATGCATTATTCCAAAACCTGCAAGTAATCTAACTGCAAAATTAGAGATAGGGCAGTCTGTTAAGATCGGTCAATTCGAGATGTTTATTAAGAGTTTAACTAGTGAGAATAATGGAGAAGGCTACATAAATATTCCATGGTTAAACGATTGTCGAATTATCGTAACATTTTCTGATTTAAAGATTAATGCAGCTAAAGAAGCTTATGAAGGCAAAGCCATGGCTAAGCGGATTTTTTCTGACGCTGTAAAGAATTCTGCAGTAGGCACCCTGCTTAAGTTAGGGAATATTGATAATAAGAACCTGAATAACTTGTTATCGACATCGAATAAGGTATCACAAGTCATATCTGGGCAAGAACTTCAATTGCCACTTTCTATAGACCAGAAAATTTTCGGAGAGGAATATTTGATAGGATTGTTAGATATGGAATTTAATGTTGAGTATGCTCGATTGTTTGCTGTAACCAACATTGAATTGCCATTTTTAGGGGACGATCTTGAAGAAGTTTTGGCATTCGGAGGACAAGTCTGTTTCGGACCAGATGGTCTAGGTGAGAGCTATCGATTGATAAAGACAGGCACCATAGAGATATCTAAAAAAGGCGGTTATGATGTATACTTAAAGGGAGCAGATGGAATAGAGACTATTTCTGGAGTGGATAGTAATCGGGTTTCATACGTGGAGTGGGATTGCAATGGATTTAAGAGCCTCAATCTAGTCGGTGAAATTGTATTCCCAAAGAAACATTTAGTTAAAATAAGTAATGATGGAAAGAGGGTTGAGGACGCTAGGTTGAAGGGGCTATTCCATACTAATGTTGCTCACTATAAGCATGGATTTCTAGCTGGAATTGATATAGAAGGAAGATTTGCCCATCCAGATCATACTAATCTCAGTTTCGAATGTCAAGATTTATACATAGACTGGTCGTATGTGGAGAATCCACCTGACATTAAGTTTCCAGAATCTTATGGTAAATCATACAGTAGTAAAGACAATCCTGAATGGGAAGGTATCTACGCTAAATCCATTTCGGTCCAAATTGACAGTTTTATGGATGACATAACAGGGACTACACGAATCAGCGCTAATGATCTTCTCTATGACTTCGACCAAGGAATATCTACTGACATATTAGCTACAGATTTGCTTCCATGGGAAAATGGAGAGGGGAAAGATGGATGGGGTATATCTATTGATACACTTAAAGTATCCATAGAACAGGCTACATTCAAGAAATTTTCTGTCCATGGTAAATTGAGCATGTCACTTCTAGATGAAAAAGATCAATTAAGATATAATGCCCTTGCCACTAAAGTTAAAAAGAATGGTGTATCTGATACTGAGTATATAATTTCAATTAAGGCAATGGATAAACTAAGCATGCCGATTGCCATGGCTAAAATTGATATTGATAAGAACTCTACCATAATTTATAACAGTAGTCAGAATGAAAGCTTCCAAGTAAATATAAACGGAATGCTTACTATAGAAGATGGAACAGTACAGGAGGCTGCTAAAGCTGTGAAAAAAGCGATTCCTAATCTCAAGCTCGATTCTATCAGACTTGAATACAGGAATAATTGGGGTAAGGAAGAAGATAAGTTAGTTGTAGCCAACTTTTCATTAGCAAGTCCGCAGAAAAAAATGGCAGGATTTCCTATGAGTATAGATTCTATAGGTTTTCGAATGAATAAAGGAACACCGTCATTCTATATTTCTCCTAAAATAAGTCTTACTAGTGGAAGTGGGGCTTTTAGCACGGGAACCAATATCCTTGTTTCAGGAGAATATGAAGGAAATAAAAGACAGTTTTTAAAAGTTAAAGGAATTTCGCTTGACGCTTTTTATCTCAATGCATCTTGGGGTCCTGTAGGATTGAAAGGGAAATTAGAATATTATGAGCAGGATAACGCAACAGGCCTCAAGGCTGAAGGGATAGAAATTAATCTCCCACTTGTGGACGCTCCTATATCTATGGACGCGGAATTCGGAAACTATGGTTCTGAGAACAGCAGTGCTGAGTATGGGTCTAAGGATTATTATGGCTATTGGCATGTTTCGGGGATGTTTCCATTGCCCTCTCCTACGCCTATCTTCCCTGCACTTGGACTATATGGAGTAGGAGGAGGAGTATACTATAATATGACAGCATCAGGTCAGCCAATCTATAATAAAGACTCAAAATCAAGTCAGGTAAATTATTCACCTAAGAAAGGATCATATGGAATTAAGTTTGCCACATTAATTGCTACGCTTGCTAAACCTGATGCATTCAATATGGATGTAATCCTAGGAATAGAATTAAATAATTCTTTAGGTATAAATAAAGTCACACTTGATGGAAATGCTTATGTCATGACACCTATGAAAGACAGAAAGAATCCGAAGATCTGGGGATTCTTAAATGCGAAGTATGATTTTCAAGAAGAGGTGCTTGATAGCAAAATGGAAGTCTTCATGGATATAAAGGACCAAACAACTAAGATGTATGGGACTATGTCTACAACGGTAGATGGTAAGAAACAAGATAAGAAAGTAATTGATGGTAAATTTTATGCCAGCAATCCTGAAGATAAATGGTTTTTACATATTGGAACTCCAGGCAGGAGGGCTAAGATAAGGGCAGAACTTGGTAAGGTGCTCAACTTCGAATTAAATGCTTACTTAATGTTGGGTCATGATATCCCTTCTGTAGTTCCTGATCCTCCGGCCGAAATAATAGAATTGATTAATGGAGGATATGCAGGTAGTGGTAAGAATAAAATAGAAGGG
>CAZFJO010000352.1:0-3773 GCA_964518915.1 uncultured Saprospiraceae bacterium | reverse complement strand
TCATCTATGTTTTTTTTCTAAATGCAGCTAATATTTTATAACGTCTCTTCTGAAAGAGTTCTGTACAGAAATTAATAATCGGTGTATGGAATACTGCCCCTATTAATCCCACCAGTCCGATCATCCATTCTCCCATCATAGGGTGTCCGCTCAAGGCAAATGGCAGCCTTATTAAAATAGGTAGTGCAATCAATGGTATCATAATTAAAAAATGAGCAATTCCGATTCCTTCATAATTCATCATGGCGCCTTTGCTTAAGTCTATCCGTTTAGAATTAAATGCAGCCAGAAGCATATAAAGAAATATAGATACACCTACATTAAATAGAAACATCACAGTATTGATCCTTACGAAATCTGGGTCTAAGAAATAATACCCTAGCGAAAACAAATAGAGTAGGATACAGCTAAATATCATGATGTAATATTTAGCTAGAAATATATCCTTAATCTTGACATTCCTAGTGGCAAGTAAGTCGAAGTGCTCGCTGTTCCATGACAACATCAACTGGCCATAGTTTAAAGCAAAAAAACCAGTGATGAACAATCCTAGAAATAACTTGAATCCGCCATTATCCATAGATGGACTCCCTATAAATATCATAGGGTAAGCCAGCATCAATATACTCATGATCACACCCATTCGGGATCGTTTATTTCTCCAGATTAATTTCAATTCTAGATTCATTAATTTTCCTGCTTTTCCAAATCTCTCTAGAAACGGCAAGTTCAAATTACTGACTACATCTGTCCCCGCTTCCGTAACCAGATCCTCTAGATAAAAATTATTCTTTAAACTCTGGCTGTTATAAAACCAAGCTGTTATTCCTGCTACTAGAGGGATCAATGAAAAGAAAATATTCTGGGTTATCCATTGAAAGGCAGTCTGGAAAAAAGGAATCAAGGAAATGTAGCCGTTGAAATCTAAAAATAAAAGGATAACCAATGCACCCATTATAATGTAGGGAATGAGGTTTTCTTTCTTAAAGAACCTATCCAGGATGAAAGCTAGAAAGTTATTGAAGATGGTCCACCCGATGAACATGATTAGAAATGACCATAGTATACCACGTTCTGATAAGCCAGTGTAGTTCACAATCATAAAAGGAACAACCATGAGACCTAAGAAGAAATTCCAAGAACTCATCAATGACCCCATATTGATAAATTGGACGATGTTCTTCTTCTTTACATTATGCGATTGGTATTGCTTGATTTCTGAAACCGGAAATTTCTGCAATACAATGCGCATCAATAACATAAATACCAGGGCATACAATGTCAATCCACCAAACAATGAAATCACATCTGCTTCGGGCAAGGCTTTCTCTATGATAAAGCTAGCTCCAGCTCCAGCTCCTATCATTATAGCGGCGAAGTATAAGAATAAAAAACCCATCATCAACGTCGACGCTAGTTGCTGAGTGAGCGCAGGAGACCTCCAGAAGGCCTTCCACTTATGGCGGATAAGTGTACTTACCATAGATTCGTTTTGTCAGACTTATTATAATTTTCTATCTCCATTTCAGAGACTAAAAGATCATTCAATTCTATATCAATAATACATTGTGAGCGTCTTTAAATCCAGAACCATCGATAAATATCGTGAAATATTCTGCGAATCAATTCTAGTCTTTAAAGTTTTTAGGTCTACTGAATTCACTGGATGGATACCACTCGGGCCACTTTCTTGAATTGGCTAGGTTGAGTCCTAGATTGAAATAAAGCTGGCCGTCTTGAAGCATACCATCGAAGTTCCATGTAGCTGCATCGTATTCGTCAGCCGGTGCATGGTATCTAGATGCTGTATATGTTTCCTTGAATTCTTTGGCGTAAGCCTTGCCTTTCTCACGGTGGTCGTACCCTCCTTCTGCATAGATGACAGGAACCCCTTTTTTAGCAAAAGAAAACTGATCAGATCTAAAGAAAAATCCTTTTTCTGGTTCTTGTTCGTTAAGAAGGTAGCGACCTTGTTTCTTCGCTTCTACTTCTGCAAGCTCATCCATCTCACTGTGACCCATTCCGACAATAGTCAAGTCGTTCATCTCACCTGCTGGATTCACCCCGTCCATATTGAGGGTTGCAACCGTCTTATTAAGGGGAATTACAGGGTTGACAGAATAGTATTCTGAACCCAGTAATCCTTGTTCTTCTGCAGTGACAAATAGAAAGACCACGGACCGCTCTGGCGCTGGTTCCATGGCTGCATACATTTCTGCTAGTGCAAGAACAGTAGCCGTGCCACTGGCATTATCTAGCGCGCCATTGTAGATAGAATCACCTTCAACCACTTTTCCGACGCCTATGTGATCCCAGTGAGCGCAATACATCACGTACTCGTCTGGATATTTACTTCCTTCAACTACTCCTATAATGTTTTTAGAATCGCAAGTAGCGTACGTATTCGTCATAGATACTGATGCTGTGGCACCTAGTGGTACAGGCTTGAATCCTGGCTTTCTAGCCGCTCTTATCATAGCACTTAAGTCTTGGCCACTTTCAGAAAAAATCGTCTTAGCAACATCCAGTGTTATCCATCCTTTTACACCACAGTCTTCAGACCTATCTATTCCAGCTAATCCTTGTTGACTGCCGCTCCAGGAACTCTGAACGACGAACCATGGATAGCCCGCTGAAGCAGTCTCATGTATAATCAGTATCCCATCCGCTCCGGCACGATCTGCATAATCGTATTTCGTAGACCATCTTCCTCCGATGGTCATGGTATTGCCTTTAAAAAAGGTGGAATCTTCACCACCGAATCCAGGATCATTTACAAGAACAACAGCTGTTTTTCCTTTCATGTCTAATCCTGCGTAATCATTCCAGTTGTCTTTTTCAGATATGATTCCATAGCCACAGAAAACCAGTTCTGAATTGTTGAGTTCCATGCCGTCGGTCAACCTTTCTGTATGGACGACGAAATCCTCTCCAGAATTAAATGTCAAGTTCTTACTTCCTGTTTTTATGGTCATGGTTTCTGACATATCTGCTGTTATATCTACCAGTGGAACATTCTGAAGATAGCTGCCATTGTTAGCGGGTTTAAGACCGATATCTTTCATAACAGATGTTATGTACTCGACGGTTTTAGTCTCTCCATCTGTACAAGGCATCCTTCCTTGAAAGTCATCGCTGGATAGTGTTTCAAGGTGCTTAGCAATACTTGCTTTACTGACTTCGGGGAGGGAAACTTCTTTTTCAGTTTTACAGGCTGTTACAGATAATACTGCTGCCATTACATATAGGATTTTACGCATAGGATATTTTTTGTTGGCTAAATATAAGGATAATGCGATAGATGTTGATTTTTTGCTACTGTAGCACAACTTAATTGGTTTAATTTATCGCATGAAATACCATACTCAAAATATACTTTTTCTCTGTACATGATATCGGTAGATCTAAAGTATTGTCATTTTACTTTTACTAAGTTTCTTTGAGGTAAAATTATAGTGTGAACCTCAAGAGTCATTTCAGTTTATGTCAGGATGTGTTTATACTAAGGAAGAATTAAGTCAAAGATTCATTTCTGATAGTCAATTAGAAGTATGGATACCACCATTAACCTATCCAACAGATTGTGATATTAAGTGCGGAAAAGTAAGTTTAGAGTCTTTATCTATGTAGATGCAATTGCGAGACTAGCCAACATCATCCTCTCGGCTCAGGCCAGCTGATGTCAATTATTCTTAATCGGTTTTTACTCTCGAACCCGTAAATTTTAGTAGAAGCAAACTTGCTTAATATGAATCCGGTTACGAAGGCACCTA
>CAZFJO010000351.1:0-3786 GCA_964518915.1 uncultured Saprospiraceae bacterium | reverse complement strand
TATAGCTACTTGAATTCTGAAGTCTGGTCGGAAACAACAACCCACTTGTCATCCTTCTTCATCCAGATCAGTGTAAAGTAGCCCTTGCTAAGGAGGGAGTCTTGATACGTAAGCGCATATCCACCGAGTACATATGCCGACGTATCCGATAGCGGCTGGATAACATCTTGCGTGAAAGTTAAGTCTCCCATTTTCTCAGGTGTATCGTATGCCCGCTTATATCCATCAAGGGTATTCTGCCACCCTTTCTGAACGCCTCTTCCTCCGATGAAGGTAAGCTCCTTACTCTTCCAGTACCCTTCCATAAATGCGTCGATATCTCCATCGTTCCAGCTCTTAACTTGGTCATCCATAACCGATTTAATTTCCATCGGAATATCTTCTGTGATTGTAGGAGGTGTATCCTGCGATGCACAACCAAGGATTATGAATAAGAATACAAGAAAAGAGAATCGAGACATGGTTAAGATCTATTGTTACTTACACAAGATAAGCTAAACAATAAATTCTTCCATCTTATTCTTAAGATTAAGGGCCGCTTCTCTTGCTGCTTCTGCGAAGTCAGGGCCATCACTTGCATACAGTATCCCTCTGCTGGAGTTGACGAGTAAGCCTACTTCATCATTCATCCCTGATCCTGCCACATCTGCTACTGTTCCGCCTTGGGCACCTACGCCAGGAACAAGGAAGAAGAATTCCTGCGCCAGTGCACGCACCTGTGCTAGCTTATCAGGATGGGTCGCACCTATGACATACATCAAGTTGTCCGGACTCCCCCAAGCTTGTGATCGAGTAATTACTTCTTCATAGAGTTTACTGCCTCCCGTTTCTAACATCTGAAAATCAGAAGAACCTTTATTAGAAGTCAAGCCGAGAAGAATTACCCATTTATCGTTAAACTCTAGAAATGGGGCAACACTGTCGACGCCCATATAAGGCGCAACCGTCACGGAATCGAACTCCATATTCTTAAAAAAGGCTTGGGCATACATTTTAGAAGTATTGCCTATGTCGCCTCGCTTAGCATCAGCTATTGTAAATATCTCATCAGGAATATGCTTCATTGTTTCTTCCAGCGTCTTCCATCCTTCTGCTCCACGGGATTCATAGAAGGCAACATTGGGCTTGTAGGCAACACATAAATCTTGGGTAGCCGCAACAATTTCTTGATTAAACTTGAGGACGGGATCTTTTTCTCCTGAAAGGCAATCAGGCATACGCTGTAAGTCAGAATCTAACCCTACACATAAAAAAGATTTCTTATCCCGAATCTGGGACACTAAAGAATCTCTGGTCATAAACTAGGAATTAACTAAGATGCAACTTCAAATCCATTTACAGCCTGTACGCCATTGATTTCTGGCAGCTTAGACTTAATGGCTTGTTCTACACCTGCTTTCATGGTCATAGCTGACATCGAGCAGAACTCGCAATTGCCTAACCACTTAACCATCACCTGTAGATCTTCTGTGACATCCATCACTTCAATATTACCGCCATCCACAGCTAAGTGGGGTCTGATATCATCAAGTGCCTCATTCACTTTTTTAATCCAGTCTTGTTTTTCTTGTGTCGACATATATTACAAATGTACAATTATCCTTATACCTTATGGTTATAAAATGGAACTTCTATTGTTTAAGTTCCACAATCTGAGTCGGATTCATGGTCTGATTCCTGACATTAACCTGTTGTATCGTATTCTGAGCAATTTTAGAGAATACATCTTTAACCGGATGTTTCTCCTGTAAAGTGATAGGAATACCATTATCTCCACCTTCTCTTACACCCATAACCAAGGGGATCTGTCCGAGCACCATGGTATTCGCTTTTTTGGCTAGTTGCTTTCCTCCTCCCTTGCCGAATATTTCATACTTATGATTAGGAAGTTCTTCTGGTGTGAACCACGACATATTCTCAACTACGCCAAGAATAGGTACATTGACATTAGGCAGAAGAAACATATTCATGGCTTTTACGGCATCAACTACAGCAACTTCTTGCGGAGTTGTAACCATAATGGCTCCAGTAACAGGTACAGATTGTACCAGGGTAAGCTGGATATCTCCGGTCCCTGGTGGAAGGTCTACAATCAGAAAATCAAGTTCTGGCCACATGCAATCGTTGATAAATTGCTTTATGATTCCTCCTAGCCGAGGCCCTCTGAGGACAACCGCTTGTTCTGGTTCCACAACGAAACCGATAGACATAACATGGATACCGGCACTCTGAAGGGGAACAATCTTATGTTTATTGTAAACCATCTCAACCTTGGGTCGCTGTCCTTGCAAGCTCAGCATCGTAGGGATAGAAGGTCCATACAGATCTGCATCGATAAGACCGACCCGTGCACCTTGTTGCTTCAGTGCTATGGCAAGGTTGACGGAAACCGTAGATTTTCCTACGCCTCCTTTTCCAGAAGCAACAGCAATGATGTTCCCTACTTGAGGGAGGACACCTTGGTTTTTCTCGTTGGCCGTGCCAGCCGATTCCAGGTGTATGTGTACTTGAGCTTCTGGGTGTACTTTATTGATGGCTTCTATACAAGCGAAATTCATCGCACTCTTGGCTGCAGGATCTGCAGATTTAAGTTTTATGGTAAAATGAACATCATTCCCCGATATTTTCAATCCTTCAACCATCCGATTAGAGATGATATCCATTCCTGTGTTGGGATCTTTTACAGACCTTAAGGCATCTACTACTTTATTATTATCCAGCATATCTTCTTTTAATGATAATTACGCTTGCGCAAATGTATAACAATTTAAAACAGTACTGGTTTCTATCAATGCTCCATAATTAATCGAGAAAACTCGAAATAGTACTTTTTCTATTACCTTTGTTCTAAATGGATAACGGAATTAAGATCGGTGTTATCGGTGCGGGAAGCTTTGGGATTACCGTATCTAGTCTGCTTGCAGAGAATGTAGATGTATTGGTATACAGTAGAAATAAGGAACGAAATGAGAAAATCAATGCAGATAGAAAAAGCCATGGCATCACGATCAACGATAGAATCACACTCACCCATGATGTAGAGCGAGTGGCTCAATGTGAGCTGTTGTTTCCCGTAGTCCCATCGACAGTATTCCGTGAAGTGATTAAAAACTTCTCTCCCTATCTTAAGCCGGCTCATATCATGATACATGCCACGAAGGGCTTAGATGTAAAAGACATACCCGAGAGCGAAGTACTAAACACCCACTTTACTAAGAGTCAGGTTCATACCATGAGTGAGATCATCAGAGATGAGACCTCAATTGTAAGAGTGGGATGTCTTTCTGGGCCCAACCTCGCTAAAGAAATACTCAGTGGTCAGCCAGCAGCGGCTGTCGTTGCTTCAGAATTCGACGAAGTGATTCAATTAGGCATAAAGACCCTTTCTAGCCATCGTTTTTTCGTATTCGAATCACACGAATTGATCGGTGCTGAACTCGCTGGTGCCTATAAGAACATTATTGCGCTTGCTTCTGGAATGCTCGGTGGCAAAGGATTAGGTAAGAACATGCAATCCATCTTGATCACAAGAGGCCTCCATGAAATGATCCATTTCGGAAAAGCAATGGGAACAGGGACTCAAGCCTACTTAGGTACAGCAGGAATAGGTGATCTTATCGCTACGGCATCAAGTGAAAATAGTCGAAATTATACCTTCGGCAAGAGACTGTCTAAGGGAGAAAGCATCACCGAAATTCTGGAGACTTCCGCTGAAATCGTAGAAGGTGTACGAACCCTTAAGATAATCCGACAGTTAGCTGCCAATGAAAGAATCATCCTACCGAT
>CAZFJO010000350.1:0-3799 GCA_964518915.1 uncultured Saprospiraceae bacterium | reverse complement strand
CCCTTAAGGTGGGTGATGTCTTATTAAGTCTAAAAGATTCTATATACACAGACCAATCAGAACGATTTACAACGAGACTTTCTAGACAACTAGAAACGGCTAAAGCAGAACAAGAAATCTACATCTTAAATAAAGAAAATGAAATTAAGGATTTAAAAATATCCGAGGCCAATAGAAAAAACATATTACTTGCGCTTGCATCTATATCCCTCCTACTTCTATCTCTAGGATTATTCTATTTTTTTAGACAGAAAAAACACCACAATGAAAGCCTCACAGTCAAGAATGATGAAGTAGCGAAGGCTTTAAAAGAGAAAGAATTATTGTTAAAAGAAATCCACCATCGTGTTAAAAACAACTTACAGGTAATTTCAAGTTTACTTTCTCTTCAGTCTGACTTTATAGAAGACGATTCCGCACAGAGAGCCATTAAGGAAGGAAGAGATCGAGTAAAATCCATGGCCCTTATTCATCAGAGCTTGTACCAAGAAAACGACTTGACAGGCATACATATGGAATCCTATCTTTCTAAGTTATCGAAGAGTATATTTAATTCTTACAACACAGATCCTAAATTAATTACCCTAGATATGGACATAGATAGCATGCGACTAGATGTGGACACAGTAATTCCTATAGGGCTTATCATTAACGAGCTGGTGACTAATGCGCTCAAGTATGCTTTCCCAGCTGGACAACAAGGAGAGCTTAAGATTTCACTTAAAGAAAAAGAAGCCGGCATCGAACTTAAGGTAGAGGATAATGGAATAGGCATCGAACCTGACCGATTAGATGAAAACGTATCATCCTTCGGCTATCAGATGATTCATATTTTTAAAGAAAAACTAGAAGCAGAATTGAGCATTGAAAACAACAATGGCGCGAAAATAAAAATGATAATCACCGAATATAAAAAGACAGCATAATGAGCAAGGTTAGAGTTCTTATAGTAGAGGATGAGCCCTTAATTGCTAGGGATATAAAAAAGCACCTTGCCCACATAGAATACGAGGCAGTAGGCATAGCCTACAACAGTGACAAAGCCATAGATATGTTGTTTCATAGGCAGCCTGAAATCGTCATTCTTGACATAAACATTAAAGGATCTATGGATGGGATCGACATTGCTCATATTATCAATGAAAAGTATAAAATCCCCTTCATATACTTGACATCATACGCAGACTCAGGCACCATAGAAAGAGCTAAGCCTACCTTCCCTGCAGGTTATATCTTAAAACCATTCGATGAAAAAGACCTGCTCACAACCATAGAAATGGCCATCTATAAGCACAAAAACAATAGAACTGGAGTCATGCCTACTCTCGCAGAAATCAATAAGAAATACGATGGACAATTTTCTGAAAGAGAATATGAAATTTTACACAGCATCGTCAATGGATTAACCAATGCCCAGATGGCTGCCAATTATTATGTCTCTGAAAACACCATTAAGTCTCATATAAAAAGAATCTACGTAAAACTTCGAACCCACAATCGAGCAGAGACTACTAAATTGATACTTTCTATATAGAGTCGTAACCTAATGTAATCAGAAGAGTCAAGATTTTGCCTATATTATGTGTTCTTACGCATATATTCTATAAGAAGCGAATCAAAACCACCTGATTAAAAATCTTTCATATATATATGCGTACAATGATCATGTTACAACTTGGCTCAATAACCTAGAAATGATAAACTTCCATGATGAAAAAATAGGAGAAGAGAAAAGAACCATTGCGTTACGGATGCATGATGGACAATGAATAAAGGAAAGATGGAAAAACATCATGACAAAAGAAATCAATAATTAATGGTTGAAATTTTCTCTCATTTCGAGAAGTATATAAAACTCTCCGAACTACTTAAAAAAGAACTGACCTCTAGATTAAAACCTGTCTCTTTTTCTAAGGGTGATTTAATTCTAGATGCTGACAGAATATGTAGAGAAAGCTACTTTGTCACACAAGGCATTCTCAGGACGTATTTTATAAAAGATGGAAAAGAAATCTCAGAATACTTCTCTGGAAAAGACGAATGGGTAAACTCACCTAGAAGTTTCATGCAGAGGAGCACCGACATCTATTATATAGATGCCATAGAAGATTCAGAAACCATATCTTTACATGTAGACGACCTTGCTTTTTTATTTGATAACTTCCCAGAGATGGAACGATATGCAAGGTTATCGATGGGAAGTGTTTTTGGTCATTTGCTAGAAAGAATAACTTCTATGCGGTTTACCCAGGCAAGAGAACGGTATGCGCATTTCCAGATGAATTACCAGGATATTTTTCACAGAATCCCATTAAGAATGGTTGCCTCTTATCTAGGGATTACTCAAGAAACCCTAAGCAGGATTAGAGCGAAAAAGGATAATTTGACATAGGTCAATTTTTTCTTGGTGGTAAGAACATACATTTGTTTTAAACAACTTCCACCGTGAAAAGAAAATTCAAAGTCATCCTTGTCCTGCTATTCCTATTCATCGCAATCGCCATGATTTTTCTTTTCACGTATGTGCCTCCATTATCAGAACATTATGGTAAGCTAGAAACTCGATTATTCTTAGGGCAAGGAAAAAACCAACCTTTGGTTGTGGCTTTCGGAGGTGGTAGTGGAGGCAATGACTGGGCGAGAGACTACCTCCAAGATAAGCGTGACAGCTTGCATAGGCAAGGATACGCTGTCCTTGCCATAGGCTATTTCAACACTTCCGGAACACCTAAATATCTGGATAGAATCTCACTTAATGCCATATCTGACACCATTAAACGCATAGCATCTCATCCCAGCATTGACGACAGCAAGATTGCCTTAATGGGCGGATCTCGAGGCGGAGAACTTGTCTTGAATCTGGCGAGTAGATTCAAGCATTTCGGCGCTGTCATTGCATTATCTACTTCTCATGTCACATTCCCTGCGATTACATTAACCAGCAATACTTCTTCATGGATGATTTATGATGAAGAAGTCCCTTATGTACCTGCTCCATTGAAAATAATAGGGCCTGCTTTAAAAGGAGATTTATTCACTGCGCATAGCATGATGCTGGAAGACATGGAAGCCTCCGCAAAAGCAGAAATACCTGTAGAAAACATCCATGGTCCTATTCTACTTCTGTCTGGACGCCAAGACGAACAATGGCCAGCAACCGCAATGTCTGATCAACTTATGAATAGGCTTTCTAAACACGAATTCCCTTTTTTCTACGATCACATTGCATCAGAAGGAGGACACGTAGAACCTTTAAATCATTTCTATCGAGTGGTTGACTTTCTGAAAGAGCACCTTCCTTCAGATATTTCCCTTGATGAGTAGAGCAAAAGAAGTTTTTCGTATGCAGTATTATTTCTGATAATATACTTAAGAAGAGGTAGTTAACCACACTATACCTCGCCTCGACCAAGTCTACAATACCTAGATAATAACTATATTACTTTAAATTAAACATGTTGCAATTCCCGTGAAGTGGACCATCCTATTGTATATAATCACAATCACTTGCCTGCAAGTCGAAGCACAACATCCCTATTCTGTCAGATTTTCCTATCAGATTGAAAAGGAACTTGCAGAAGGTGAGATTACCTCTTCAAGAGCGGGAATCCTCTATTCTCTGATCGGAGATTATCATCAATCTGCTTCTTTTTCTGACATACCAGTTTCATGGGGCGTGGATACAATGGGCTTTTCTCATATCCATACCAGAGAGGCTCTACCCTACATTATAGATCAGTCAAGAAATCATCGCATCGTAATCATCAGTGAAAACCATTTAAGACCACAACATAGAATT
>CAZFJO010000349.1:0-3799 GCA_964518915.1 uncultured Saprospiraceae bacterium | reverse complement strand
TAAATATCCACACTTAGTAAGATACCTTATAAGTATGTCTGGATCGTATGATATCAAGTCTTTTCTTGACGGATACTATGATGACAATGTATATTTTAATAATCCTGTTGATTACTTGCCAGGGAATACCAATCCTCAGTTACATGACCTAGGAATAATATTAGGTACATCAGACTGGGACATCTGTAAGGATGCTAACTATCACATGTCTGACATGCTCAATAAGAAAGGTATGAAACACTGGTTAGACGTCGTCGGTGATTCTCCCCACGACTGGCCACTGTGGAGGTATATGTTTCCTAAGTACCTCGCAGAAATAACCTAGAGGTATAGAGATCTGAAGAGCGCACAATGACCCTAAGACTAAACAATAATTAAATCACTTTACAATTCTAATTAACTTCTTAACTTCGGTATCGTTATGAAAGAAAAGAAAATAGGTATTTTATTTGGCAAGGAAAATACATTTCCTCAAGCATTCGTAGAACGAGTTAATGCTAAAAATGTAAAAGGGATCACTGCAGAATATGCCCATGTGGATGAAGTCATCCAGGGAAAAGCAACACAGTATGCTGTAATCATAGATCGTATATCTCAAGATGTACCTTTCTATAGATCTTACCTTAAGAATGCGGCCATAACAGGAACACATGTTATCAACAATCCTTTCTGGTGGAGTGCAGATGAAAAGTTTTTCAACAATTGCCTTTCTGAGCAACTTAAGGTTCCAGTACCTAAAACCATTCTTTTGCCTAGTAAGGATCACCCAGAAGATACCAGTGCAGAATCTTTCCGTAATTTAAAATTCCCACTGGCATGGGAAGAGATGGTTGAGTATCTAGGTGGTTTTCCATTATATATGAAACCACATGCCGGTGGAGGATGGAAGAGTGTATATAAGGTAACCAATATGGATGAGCTCTTTTCTGCGTACAATGAGACAGAGAGATTGGTAATGATGTTGCAAGAAGAGATATCCTTCGATGCATACTTCAGATGTTATTACCTAGGAGGTCAAGTAAGGGTCATGCCTTATGAACCAAGGAACCCGCACCATCTAAGATACTTGAAAGAGCCGATTGTTACAGATAAAAAGCTATTGAATAAGATTGAGCGATATGTCGTGAAGTTGAATGAAGGCCTCGGTTATGATTTCAATACTGTAGAATTCGCTATCAGAGATGGGATTCCATATGCGATTGATTTCTGTAATCCTGCACCTGATGCAGACCTTCATTCTGTAGGCGAGGAAAACTTCGAGTGGGTAGTGGAAGCAGCAGCAGAAATGGCCATTGCCTATGCTAAAAAGAATAAGCCTAGAAGACTGAACCTATCATGGGGGCAGTTTTTAACACAAGGAATAGAAGGAAAATTAGCTAAGTAGAAGAAGAAATTTTAAGTCGTGTAAAGTCATTCTTCAGACAGTGAATTAAGAAAACGTGTGATAGATGTACATATATTCATGACAGACGTTATTAAGTCGCTTCAACAATAAAAGGAACAATTATATATGGAAAGTAGGAAGCCGATAAGACTAGCATTATTAGACATGTATGATGGCCAGAAAAACCTGGGTATCGGCAACATAATTTCTCTTATAGAAGAGCACCAAGATATTGCCTATAAGAGATTCGATGTTAGATCTAAGTGTGAGCTGCCAAGTCTGGATTATGATATATATGTATGCAGTGGTGGTCCGGGTTCTCCTCTAGAAGGTGATCGCATATGGGACCGAGCATTTTATAATCTGATGGATAGACTGTGGATACATAATCAGAGATCAGATGAAAAGAAGTATGTATATTTTATCTGTCATTCCTTTCAGATGATATGTCATCACTTAAGCTTAGGCTCTGTGGTGAAAAGAAAGTCTGAATCTTTCGGTGTATTCCCTGTGCATAAAACAGAAGCGGGTAAGACAGACCGTCTGGTTTCCGTTTTACCTGATCCATTTTATGTAGCAGATTTTCGCAACTGGCAGTTTATTCAGCCAGACTTAGAGAGGATCCACGCGATGGGATGTAAGATTCTTGCCCTTGAAAAAATAAGACCTCATGTAAGGTTAGAGAGAGCGGTTATGGCCATGCGGTTTTCAGATGAATGGGTAGGAACCCAATTTCATGCTGAAGCAGACCCTACTGGAATGATCCTACATTTTACAGAAGAAGACAAGAAGAAGAAAGTTATTGCAGAAAAAGGATTAGAGAAATACAATCAGATCATATCTGATGTCAAGAACCCTGATAAGCTTCCGCTTACACATGCGCATATCCTTCCGCAGTGGTTGTCGGAATCCAGTAAAAAGGTATTATCTTATAAATTGATGCCTACACCATAAGAAATGGAAGGAATTGCAAGACAACTTTATAACCAGCACTTTACAGAGGAGAAGTACCAGCATTTTCTAGACGATATTGCACATGCGTATAAGCATAGACCGATATTTAGAATATGTGAATCTCCGGTATTCGTCGATCATGACTTGAAGCGTAAAATATTCCGAGCTTGTGATGAGATTACAGAAGTAATCATGCAGCCTAATTTTAAGGAACTTACCGCTTCAGCCATTGCTCCAGAATATTTCGTTCCCAATGAAGGAAATCACAACTTGTTCTTGCAGTATGATTTCGGAATATGTGAGTTGCCAGATGGCAGCCTAGCCCCTAAACTTATAGAGTTGCAAGGCTTTCCTACCTTATATTTCTATCAGGATCTGGTAGCTAATATGTATAGGAAGCATTTTCATATTCCTGATAACTACAGCCATCTATTTGGAGGGTTAGATTCTTCTGGCTATATAGAGTTGCTTAGAAAAGTCATTGTAGGGGATGAAGATCCTAAGCATGTGATTTTACTAGAAATAGAGCCAGAGACGCAACCGACACAGATTGATTATCTAGCTACTTCGGCAGTCCTCGGAATCAAAACGCTATGTATTTCTGATTTAAAGAAAGAAGGGAAGGATCTTTATTATCTGGATAGACATGGTAATAAAGTTGAAGTTAGAAGGATTTATAATAGGGTGATTTTCGACGAACTTGTCGGCCGCAAAGACCTCAAAAGAGCGTTTTCATTTACAGATGAAATACATGCGAAATGGGTCGGTCACCCCAATTGGTTTTTTAGAGTAAGTAAGAGTACACTTCCATTTTTAAAAGGCGATTATGTACCTAAAACAATGGTCCTCAGTGATCTGAATTCTTTACCAGATGATCTTGAGAACTACGTCTTGAAGCCGTTGTATTCTTTTTCCGGTTCAGGTGTTGTTTTTAATGTCACCCAGAACAATATAGATGCCATCGAGGATAAGTCTAACTATATTCTTCAAGAAAAGGTGAAGTACTCTCCAGTCATAGAAAGCCCAGATGGAAAAGTCAAGTGTGAAGTCCGCATGCTTATGTTGTGGGAAGAAAATGCTCCTCGCCCTGTATTGGTTAACAACCTAGCTAGAATGAGCAAAGGAGAAATGATCGGGGTTAAGTATAACAAGAATAAGACATGGGTCGGAGGAAGTGTAGGCTTTTTTCAGAAGTAGAAGTGTATCTTACTTAATCGAATGTAAATATTTATTTTTTCCATAATTCTTCTTTCTCCCAATCTAATTTAAAGCCGAGAGCAGAAGGGTCAATGTTGCTATAATTTCTAAATAACATTTGTAGTTTATCAGATAAGGTGTTGTTAGGCATAATGGTGTTAAGTAGATACTTCATCAAACAGAGATGTACATATAGCCTCTGAAATTCGGGAATAGTTCATATAACTGTGTCTATTGTTTACAATAGACTATTGCTTCTTGCTT
>CAZFJO010000348.1:0-3807 GCA_964518915.1 uncultured Saprospiraceae bacterium | reverse complement strand
GTAACCATCCAGCAATAACTATTCTCATATATTTGTTTTTTACGGTGGTATTTATGTTCAACAATATTGTCCACCTGGAATGGGGCTAAGTTAATTCTTATTCAGTAATTACGGTTTACAGAATACGATTAATTTTAATTCAAAATATGCTAGAGGACATACTTGCGTTATGATAAGTCATATAATGACACGAATTTCAGCATATTCTGGTCTGATTAAGAGGTTTTAAGCAGAATTTCCATAAAATTTGAAAAGATTGATTGAGAAAATCGTTTTAGGTACATATACAATTAATAAACAACGCTTTATGCGGCCGCTGGCTATAGCTATACTGGTAATTATGTGTCTCATAAGAGGGGTATCTCAGGATAAATCTACCTTTAATCAATTCTGGGAACCGGCAGATTCATTTCACAATACCCGTTTCTACACAGCTTTAGGGGCAACAGCTGGAATTTCTACTGGTTTTACCATAGGATTGTATAAAACCTGGTATAGTGAATTTCCGCAGAGCGGATTTCATTTTTTCGACGATTTAGGGGAGTGGAATCAGATGGACAAGGCGGGTCATATATATACGGCTTATCTCCAGAGTCATTTATTTTATAAAGCGGCCCGCTGGACAGGTGTATCAGAAGGAAAATCAATCTTGATAGGAAGCCTAAGTGGCACCCTATTTCAGTCTACCGTGGAAGTTTTAGACGGATTTTCTACTCAGTGGGGATTTTCTATTTCTGACTTTAGTGCTAATATGGTAGGTGTAGGTGCATTCGCTTTACAGCAAAAATACTGGGGAGAGCAGAAATTCATGTTTAAAGAATCATCAACCTGGAAGTCAAGACCCGATATCTTAGTAAGTTCTGCAGATGGAAGTGCATCAACGAGCCTACAACAACGAGGAAATAATCTATTCGGTTCTAACTGGACAGAACGGTATCTCAAGGATTATAACAACCAGACCTACTGGATCAGTGCTAATCTTCGCAGCTTATTTCCTCATAAGGAATACCTGCCTGGATGGCTCAACGTTGCCGTCGGGTATGGATCAGAAAACTTGTACGGTGGATTCGAAAACAGCTGGAACGACGATGGCGTTCAGTATAATTTAGATCCAGATATATATCCCAGATATAGACAATTTTATCTCAGTCTAGATGTCGACCTTACCCGCATCCGGACGGATAACTATTTTCTAAAGTCTATTCTATCTCTCGCTAACATTATAAAGATTCCAGCACCGGCCATAGAACTTACAAGCCATGGTGAAGTTGTGTTTCACTTCCTACACTTCTGATTGTCCATTCATATACGCTCTTGATAGAGAAACATAAGTAGCAGCCGTACCATCTATATACACCTGCATCATCCCGGGATCTAGTTTCTTCTTTTTAACCGCTGGGATTCCTGCATATAGGTATCCAGACTCAAGCACTTTATTCTGCGTTACTAGGGCCCCTGCAGCAACCACGACATTTTCTTCAATAATGGTATCGTCCAGAATAATTGCGCCCATGCCTATTAATACTCGGTCAGAAATCTTGCAACCATGGATAATGGCTCGATGACCGATGGAAACATCATTTCCTATGATTGTATCTCCACGCCCATGGGTTCCATGAACCACAGAAGCATCTTGTATATTAACTCGATCGCCGATGATGATCTTATTAGCATCGCCTCGGATGACAACTTGATACCAGATACTGCTTTCCTTACCGATCACTATATCTCCTGTAAGCGTAGCATTTTCAGCTATGAAGCTACTCGGATCTATGATGGGCGAGGTGCCGCCATATGGTTTAATCAAGGCCATGGGTCTTATGTCTTCGCTTCGTGCGAGATAGGTACTACCTTATACCCTTGCTTCATCAATAGTTTTAGTACACCTTCTGTTCCGGCTAGGTGACCCGCTCCGACGGCAAAAAATACCGGCCCTTCTTTCATCAAGTCCTCCATGATCGGAATCCAATTTCTATTTCTCTGAAAAATCAATAAATCTTCGTGACCTCCCATAGATTCTGCATCCATCATCTGCACCATAGAAGTAATATTCTGACTCTTATACATATCGATCATTTCCTTAAATATATCGGATCCTGCATCTGAAGTCTGGATCGTCTCCACAAGCATCATCGCTTGATCCTTATATGGGATGGAATCGAACATACTCAACTGATATTCTATCGTTTCTAATCCTCCGACCGGAGTAGACGTATTCTGCGCCATTTCGAAAAACTCCATTTCATAGGATTTCATGGATCCAGATTGTAAGCCACCGATATCCATACCATCTCCAGCGAATACCGTGAGAAACATAGGCTTCATTCTTTCGAACATCATCATCGGCAATCCCATGCCCTTAAAGTGTGTTTCTACAACACCATATTCTTCTTCGGTCAGCAAGTCTTTCAGTGTTGTATTATCGTTCATAAATACCTCCTTGAGCATTCCCATCTGCTTAGACATATCATTCATGTCATTCATATTTATCTCGAATATCATTTTATCCGTAGATTCCACTGCTGACAGGGTACCTTCTGGAAGGAAGAAATCTTCTTTATTGATGATATGGATGGTGCCATATACATAAGAAGGCTTGGTAATTCCGTTTCCAGTCACCTTCCACAATAAGGCATTTTCAAGGGGTTTATTCTGAGACAATTCTTGAGCATCGGCTGCTTCTATCTGCTTTCCAGAACTACATGAGGTGTAACTTCCGATGAGAATAAAAGAGCATATCCAGGTAATAAATTTAAATATCTTCAAGATGTATACTATTTATGGTTCACTTCTGATAATGAGATTTCAGAACAATTAGTTTTGTTATAAGCCTTTTTTATTAAATAATTCATGCATAACTATCCCTGCTGCTACAGAGACATTCAGTGATTCCATCTGACTGCTCTGCGCAATTTTAATATTTCCGTCTGCAAGTTTTACAGAGTCATAGCTAACACCCTTATCCTCGGCACCCATAATAATAGCAATGGGTACAGATTGATCAATACTGTCTATGTGATCATTGGTTTTCAATGAAGTCGTGTAGACGGTGTATCCGAGTTGCTGCAATTCTTCAATAACGACCATTACATTTTTCCCTCTACATACTGGCAATTTCAGCAACGCGCCTGCAGAAGCCTTGATGGCATCTTCATTGACAGGGGCAGATTTCCCCCCGACCACAATCATGGCTTGAAAATCGAATGCTAAGGCAGACCGCCCGATGGCTCCTACATTTCTTACGTCGGTTATGTTTTCTAGGATGACTACTCGAGGTGCGTCACTGCTGATGGCGCATGCATCGCTGATCTGATGGTACTCTATGGCCGGCATAATTCCTACTACGCCCTGATGATTCTGCTGCTTAGTAAGCTTGTCCAGTTTTATCGCTGGTACTTTAGCTAGAGGGATTCTATGTTCTTTACAGTAGTTTCTGACTAACTTCTCATAGGGTCCGGTTACTGTCTGAAGTAAAAAAACCTTTTCCATTCTGACCCCTTCGTTGATTGCTTCTTCTATAGGGTTTCTTCCGTAGATTATCTGTGCCATTCTTGTTGTGGTAAAAGGGGTTATATAATTACAATATTGAGTCCCTTTATGATATAATTATGCCTCAACGGCAAATGTACGATTCTATTCACAGACCGCTTTTAATTTATGCAATGAGGCTAATCATATAGACCACAATGCTTCCCATTCTGGATTATGCTTGAAGCTTATTTTTAGGTCAAAAAACCAATTGTTGAAGAATTATCATGGAAAACACTTAAAGGTCTCTTAAAGGAAACCCTGAATTGAACCAAGTAA
>CAZFJO010000347.1:0-3832 GCA_964518915.1 uncultured Saprospiraceae bacterium | reverse complement strand
TGATTGTCATCTGGGAATTCGCTTCTGCAGTGTCACCTACCAGCATAGGTGGATCGGCAGTAGCACTATTCCTTCTGGCTCAAGAAAAAATATCTGGTGCTAAGACGATTTCTGTTGTATTGTATTCCATGGTGATAGATACTATCTTCTTCATTGTTTCCCTTCCTTTACTTTATTTTCTAGTAGGCCCTATAATCATAAGGCCTGGAATGTTTACTGCAGCAGAATTAGATGGATTCGCATATACCTTTTTCACGGTAATTCTATTTATGGCAAGCTATGGAGCACTATTTGCCTATGGGTTGTTCTGGCGTCCGGACCACTTGAAGAAAATATTGTTGTGGTTTTCTAGACTTAGGTTTCTCAAGCGATTCAAGGAAGATTTAGAGAAAACTGCCAATGATGTTGTCATTACCTCTAATGAAATCAGCGCCAAGCCAGTATCCTTTCACGTCTATTCTTCAATAGCCACATGGGGCGCATGGATTACAAGATTCCTGGCACTCAATTGTATTATAATAGCCTTAATAACCGCTATACCTCTAGATTTTTATAGTCAACTACTTATCTATGCAAGAGGAGAATCGATGCATGCTATTACAGCTTTTAGCCCTACACCCGGAGGAGCTGGAATTGCAGAATATCTATTTGGTGGCTTTTTTGCAGATTATATCCCGAAGGGAATAGCAACTGTGATCGCATTGGTATGGAGAATCATAACATACTACCCCTATTTAGTGCTAGGGGCAATCGTTATTCCTGTGTGGTTGAGATCCATTGTCAACAGAAAGCGAAATATTTCCATCTAATAATAATGGAATATAATTGCCATCCGTAGATTGTAAACCATTGATTACAGGTTTCACGCATATAAATGTGATCATGTAACAGAAGGTGCTGACTGATACCCCTTTCAGGAGCACTCATCTGGATGCCACCTTATATAAACAATCTAAATTATTTCTGAAAAAACCAATTTGCCAGCGAGCATAAGAAACCTAAAAAGCTAAAATGTTTAATACCTATACAAGATTCTGGAAGTAAGCCCCAAAATCCTCAATTGTCATCGACCCTAGATCACCTTCTCCTTGTCTTCTTACAGATACAGTCCCTGCTGCTTCTTCCTTATCACCGATAATCAACATAAAAGGCACTTTCTTTAACTCTGTATCTCTTATTTTCCTTCCTATTGATTCTGTACGATTGTCTATAAATCCCCGTATATCAAGTTGAGCTAATTGTGCCTTTACCTTATCCGCGTAATCATTAAATCGATCAGAAAGAGGCAGTATGGCCATCTGATCCGGAACGAGCCACAACGGAAACTTACCTCCGGTATGCTCTATTAATATGCTGATGAATCTTTCCATTGAGCCAAATGGAGCTCTATGAATCATTACCGGTCTATGAGGCGCATTATCTGACCCTATATATTCTAGTTCGAATCGGTCTGGAAGGTTATAATCAACCTGTATTGTACCTAATTGCCAAGATCTGCCAAGCGCATCCTTAATCATAAAGTCTAACTTAGGGCCATAAAATGCAGCCTCACCATATTCAGTAACCGTATCTAGATCTACTTCTGAACAAGCTTCAATAATAGCAGATTCTGCAGCTTCCCAGTTTTCTTTAGAACCGATATACTTCTCAGGGTTATCAGGATCTCTTAAAGAAATCTGAGCTGTGAAATCTTCGAAACCCATCTTATTCATGACTACTGTAGTCAAGTCTAGAACATTGAGGAATTCATCTTTCAATTGGTCTGGTGTGCAGAAGATATGCGCATCATCTTGAGTAAATCCACGGACCCTTGAAAGACCGTGTAACTCCCCGCTCTGCTCATACCTATAAACGGTTCCGAACTCTGCTATTCTCAGAGGCAATTCTTTATAAGATCTCGGTCGATGACCGTAGATTTCACAATGGTGCGGACAGTTCATGGGTTTAAGTAAAAACTCTTCTCCTTCTCTAGGAGTTTTTATCGGTTGGAAGCTGTCTTCTCCATATTTATCATAATGGCCAGATGTTACATAAAGATTCTTATGTCCGATATGTGGTGTAGCTACAAGTTCATATCCTCTTTTTTCTTGCTCTGCTTTCAAGAAGTTTTGTAGCCGCTCTCTGAGTTGGGTTCCTTTAGGCAACCATAGAGGAAGGCCAGATCCCACTTTCTCAGAAAAAGTAAATAACTCTAGCTCTGCGCCCAGTTTTCTATGGTCACGTTTCTTAGCTTCTTCTAGCATCTCGAGATACTCCTTAAGCTCCTTCTGCTTAGGAAAAGTAATGCCATAAATTCTAGTCATCTGCTTTCGAGTCTCGTCTCCTCTCCAGTAAGCTCCAGCAAGACTCATTAATTTAATGGCCTTAATCGGTCCTGTATCAGATATATGAGGTCCTCTACATAAATCGGTAAACCCTCCTTGCTGGTAGAATGTAATCGTCCCATCTTCTAGGTCTTGTATGAGTTCAAGCTTGTACTCGTCCTTTTTCTCTTGAAAATATGAGATGGCATCCGCCTTAGACACTTCAGATCTGACATAAGCGTTTTTCTGTCGAGCAAGTTCCGTCATTTTATCCTCAATCTTCTTAAGGTCTGATGGAGTAAGCACATGATCACCTGTATCTACATCATAATAGAATCCATTCTCTATATTGGGTCCGATTCCAAACTTTGTCTCCGGGTAGAGTTCTTGTAATGCTTCTGCCATCAAGTGCGCAGAACTGTGCCAGAAAGTAGCTTTACCTTCCTTGTCTCTCCATGTATGCAACGTAACAGCAGCATCTTCTTGTATCGGTCGATTAGCATCCCATACTTCTCCGTTGACACTGGCAGAAAGTACGTTTCTAGCCAGACCTTCACTTATGGATTTAGCAACATCCATTGAGGAGACTCCGGCTTCATATTGTCGTTGAGAACCATCAGGCAACGTAATCGTGATCATATCTTATCCTTGTTTTTGAAAAGCTAAATAAACAAAAGATGCAAATGTATACCCTTTTCAGTTCATATGGAAGAATTTAAAACCCATACTGCACCCAACCATTAGATTTAAATCAGAGTCTCATTGAGTAAATAAATGTGGACTAAAAAATGTCGGGTATATACATTTTTGCAATAATGAGCACTAACTCGTAATATAGCAGCACTAAATAAGTGTTAATAATCAACCTTCGATACAGAAATGTGTTACATTAATCGTTGATATCATACGCATGAAAACATCAATATTTTCAATCTTGTTATTGTTAAGTCCTATTATTCTAATGGGTCAAGTATCTAATGATGAGTGTCGATTCGCGACATTCTTCTCCTCAATAGACAATTTCTGTTCAGAAAGTGATGCTTTTACGAATATAGGTGCTCAGCCAGACCCAGAATTCACCAACACCTGTTTTACCAACTATGAAAACGGTGTATGGTTTAGCTTTGTACCTAGAGAGCCTGCAGTTTTAATTCAGGTATTCGGAGGTGGAGACCCCGCAGGCCTTATATCTAGGCCACAGATATCACTTTTTTCTAGATGTGGAGAATATTTACAGTGTTCTCCAGGAAAAGACAACGCTTCAGACGAGTTAACTGTAGATGGGTTGATTATCGGACAGATCCATTATATTATGATTGATAGTCCAGAAGGTGGAGAGGGAACATTTGGTTTATGTATCAATGATTTCGTTGCCCCTAGATTTCCAGAATCAGACTGTGGTTCTGCAGTAGTTTTATGTGATACCGAGCCTTTTTCACTAGAAAACCTTAACAGTGCAGGAAGAGATCTCGATGAAGTTGAAGGTACTTGTATTCAAGAAGAGTTTGCTTCAAGCTGGTATACATGGA
>CAZFJO010000346.1:0-3841 GCA_964518915.1 uncultured Saprospiraceae bacterium | reverse complement strand
AGCTGACAAGAGAATTTCCATCCTTATCAATTGTAAGGTTCCACTTGCCTATGTAGGGTGATTCTTGTGAGGAGGCTACATGAGCGTAGGAAAGCATGAATATGAATAGAATAATACGCATAAGAGATTTTTAAATTAAGGAATGAAAGTAATGAATATTTTAAGGTACTAAAAATGTAACTAATTTATTGGCGTGTTTTACGGGTGCTTCTTGAGTTATATGATTTAATAAAGCAACTGTAAGTATTAAATTTTTTCTCCATGATAATTGTTCTTAGGTTGGTATAGATTTATTACCTTGTAGGTAACACTTATGCAATATTCATACACGTAGATGGCGAGAGGAGAATCAGTTGATATTCTGAAGAGAATCAGGACCGGCACGATCGAGAGAGAAAAAGTGGCTAGGGAACTCCTTCTCGATGATAAGTTAAGGTCAGGCATATCCAAGGTGATCGTTAGTAAAGGTGGATCTAAGGAAGATGTTAGATCCGTATTGCATCTTACCATCATTTCCTTTTTTAAGAAAGTATTACAAGACAGAACTTTCATTCTAGACACCGACAAATATCGTTACTTGAATGGTATAGCTAAGTATCTATGGTATGCAGAGTTGAGGAAAAAGAAAGATCTACCTGAGAGACAATGGAATGAAGCTACTGAAGGCGTTGATCCGGGACATGAGCTCAACATTATCAATGATGAAAGAAGGCAGATGCTGCATCAAGTACTTGAGAAGTTAGGCCCTGATTGCAAGCAGATTTTACTCATGTGGGCAGGAGGATATAGTATGAAAGAGATCATGGATGAGGTCGGAGGATCAAGCGAAGGATCTGTCCGCAAGAAAAAATTTAAGTGTATGAAAGCTGTCGCAAAATATCTGGATGAACATCCAGAAGCAAGAAGAAAATTAAAAGAATAGCATGGATCCATATCAGCACATAGAGGATTTCCTAGCACAAAGATTGTCAGAGGATAAAATGAAAAAAATGCAAGAAGCCATGGAAAATGATGCGGAGTTGAGACTCCTAGTCAAAAACTATGATGGAACCAAGCAGGTAGCAAGTACGATCCTAGAAGAAGACTTGTCTGCAATGTTGCATAAGGTAGACAAGTCTATAGTGCAGAAAAAAAGAAATAAAAAGACCCTCTTTTGGGGCATCGGATTGGCGCTTTTATCCATGATTATTGTTGCTACATTTTACATGATGAATAAAGAGGGTTCTGATAAAAAATACTTCGCAGATAATTACGTCCGACCAGAAAATAAGGATGTGGTAAGATCTGGTAACCTGGAGGAAATGGATCTTCTTGCTCAAGGCAAATATTTCTTTGAATTAAACAAGTTTTCAGATTCAGAAAATGCGCTGCAATTATTTATAAAAGAGGGTTCTACTAGTGACTCTTTAAGTCAAGCCCATTACTGGCTAGGACATGCACATCTAAATCAGTACGAATGGAAGAAAGCTCGGAACGCCTTTCAGGCTAGTAATGCCCCTAAAGCAAGGACATACATAGAATGGATTGATAAGAAGTAGAATTGTAATTCTCTTAAAAAAGACCAGGATCATGTAAACCTGGAGGTTCTAGAGGTGTAACTGGAACTACAGAGGGAATAGGGTCATGATTGAGGGCAAGAAATTCACTTAATCTTTCTAAGCGTTTTCTTATATATGCTTTTTTTCTAACCGATGTCAATCGATTCCCGTCTATGCCTAAAACATTGGTAAAATAATCTGCTTCTTCGTTGAATAGTTCTGCCAGTTGCTCGTCCCTCAGCATATGGTCATAATAGATCGTATAGATGTCTTTCATGACAGTCATAGGCGTAACCATAAGAGGCGTGTCAATAACGAGCATAGGTTGTAAATCTGGGTTGCCTTCTATAAACGGAGTGAAAGCAATTCCTGTAATGGCTTCAGAAATAAAAATGGAATCCTTTATGGCAACTTCTAAAACACATATCTGCGACACATTGAGTTCCATAATCGTTTTTTTCAGGTGTTGATAGTAAGAATCAGAAATAGGTCCAGTAGACGATTCTACTGTTTCACGATCGAGATCTTGTGGACCTTTATGACAACAATCAACCTTGTTTTCTATATCAATTTTTATAAGATCTTCTGGATGAGCATGTATGGTCAATTGCTGGGTGTCTACTGCATTTATAAGATTGACTTGTTCTTGTGTCAGTAAAAAGCCGAACGGTGAGTTGTTGAATTCTACCATCAGATTTAAGCAAGCAGGTCCATCAACAGTTTCGTAATCAGGTTTTATTCCAGCAACCCTTTTAGACACATGTTTTAAATAATCATGTGATACCAGACGGTGGTTAAGTTCGTGTAATACAATAACAGAGTTCTCGTAGTCATCATCAGATAAGACAATATAATCTTCTCTGTTTTTATTCATATAAGCGGGAATAGAAATTTCTTTACCTATATAGATGTGTGCCGTGTCACTATATTTTATATTTCTAGTTTTTAAAAAAGACTGAGCGTGCTGAGCGTTTATCGGTTGAGAGGAATATCGAGTATACCTCTTGTTGAGTGTAAGGTTTTCGGAAATTGCATTTACTTCTTGGAAAACGATATCAAGGATAGAATCTACTTTCTTATTGTCTAGTACAGTGTAATCGTAATAAAACTTGACAGGACTCTTTTTAGAACTGGGAAAAAACGTTAATAAAATAGCAAGTATTGCAGCTGAAACGATTAAAAAGATAAAAACTATAATGATCTTATTTCTCATAAGTCAGATCTACAAGTTATCTGTCTATCTCCGTGCATGTGACAGGTGTCTATATCGATTATAATGTTGCGATTGCCTTTTTCTGATTTCACCCAGATCGGTCCCGGTCCGAATGATCTTGCTTTCTCCAGTAGATGTTTCTTTACATCGAATGCTTTGTCCGAGTTCCCTCTTCCTTCTAGCCCTCTTATTTTAAGAGAATAGGATACTGTCGCTCCAGCAATTCTAGGAGTTTCTACGAATGAATCTGCCCATATATGTCCGAGGCGATGAAAAGGGGCACCTTGGCCATGTTCTTCGAAACTGTGATAATCTATAGCGGTAGAAAGATTTGCTCCGTCGTATTGCTCTTTTTCACTAGGAGCTGTTTTGCTAAAATCTGTGGCAAATGGAACACTTGATCTATCTTCTACTTTGAAATAATATTCTTCATACAATTGTGCAGTAGACAACTCACTATACTGATACAGGCTTAAACTAGAACTCGCGTGATCGTTGTCGATTTCTACGAAACCGTATTGGTTCATATTAGGTACACTGATAATGGTGCCTTTAACATACTTACCATCGAATTTTTTTTGTGTAGTTTCAGGGCAAGGATCCTTACAAGCAGAAAAAAGGATGGTCATTAATAAAATCAATAGGCATAGATGTTTCATAAGTGGCAGGTGTTGGTTTTCGTTTCTATAATATTCATTACGTGTCGTAATGATAAAGATGTGTTCCCTAAGGTAGATATTTTTTTTGAGAGCCTAGAGAACGATAAGGAAATAAAACACCTGGTCACGGCCGATGATTCCCGACTAGAACAGACTAAATACAGACTGTGGAAAGAATACTTGTCAGTGAAATCAGACTCTTTATTTAGAATACTAGAGAAAGAGGGTGCAGTTTATAATGATGTAAACAATAAGAAATTGTTGGCTCTAGAGCACCGAGTGAGAAGGCTGGAGGAGACCTTCGTATTTGTGGAAGAAGATATTCTGAGGATTGAGGATATACCGTGGAGTGAGTTATCGGAGATAGAATTGTACATGGAACTTACTATGCTTAAGAACTTGTCTAGAAATGTACTTATGATGTTTATGGA
>CAZFJO010000345.1:0-3879 GCA_964518915.1 uncultured Saprospiraceae bacterium | reverse complement strand
AATTGAGACAACGAAGATTCACTGTCACTTAGGTCTTTATTCAATGCAACAATTACTAACTCATCAAGGTCCTCAAATATTTCAGACTGACTGTGGTCTCCTTTTACAAGACAAGTAATCAAACACTGATCGTATAGATCGAAAACTTCCGCTCGTAGAGAATCCAGCATTATTTTGTCCTTCGTCGAGATGAACGATTCTAACTCCATTCTTACTGACATCTTAAACGGGAATATGCTATTATACTGAAGGTCTGTATACGCATTAAGAAAAACGGTATCAGTCGAAATGACACTAACTATGTTAGCTAAGTAATCCCGATCATCTTTCATTTTTAAACTCTCAAAGCTGTTATAAAACTCAAGTTCATTGGGAGTGAAAATGGATTCAAGAGAGGATAAGAAAGACTGGTTCTCTTCATTCAATTTTTCCTTTATATCTGATGTATACCGAAGGATTTCTGCCTTCTTTTTTTCATGGTTCTTCCATACTTCTTTAAGCTTCGCCTTCCTATACCTAGATAAATTAAGGTATCGGCTCCACTTATCTACATGCGCCTCTGCAAGCTCATCTATAGCCTTATCACTCAACTGAGCAGAACTAGAAAATGGAAGACCTATAATCATGGCCAACAACAATATGAATAATCGATTTTTCATAGTTTATTTTTACAATTCAATTATTAATTTAAAACATTATTTATTCATAAACTTCCCTACGAAGGAAGCTATACCTACTGCCATATATAATTGTCCAAATAGAGAGATAAGGATGGTCAATGACTTAGCTGCTAGGGTGCTTGGTATGATATCACCGTAGCCTACCGTAAGCATGCTCACAAAACTAAAGTATGTAAAATCAAATGAGTTTTCCTTAGACATCTTATAGGATTCAGGATGATGAAAATCCATCATTTCTATAGTGACTGCACCTAGATATCCTATCAGAAGATAACCTGACATAGCGCCTATTACAACCTTGAGGTTTATAGATTCTGCAACTAAGAAATTTCTAGTTAGAACATAAATCAAGATCAAGTAGAAAAAACAAGTCGCATAGATCCTTATAAAATCTATCATATATAAATCTGTAAACAAAAACTGGCATCCAAGCCCTACAGCACTTATCAACCCAAATGATATAATCAATAACCTTGGCAACTTTCTCATGGCGAGATTAAAGGCCGCCAATACCAATATTGAAAAACAAATAAATCGGATCGTTTCAACAGGCACAATCAACAAGAGTGATAGAAATGGATATAATATCTGCAGAAGCAATGCCGCAAAAAATATTTCAATTTTATATGTTGAAATTTCTTTTATGCTCATTTCATATAATTGATCTTAACAATATTACTCCTTAAGCTTTTTCCTTCGTTGCTGATATACATATTAGATTCTGAATCGAAACATATGCCCTCAGGTTGTATGTAAGCAGAATCATCGAGAAAATAGATATCTTTAATTACAGCCTTTCGGTCTACAACAACTAGCGACTTACCAGCACTTGATAGAATATAAAAATGGTCTTCATCAGGATGAGCAGCCATCGCAGATGGAGAGAAATCAGCCGCTCTATTCAACAGCTTTTTTCTCTTCTTTTTTGATAGCTTACTCGAAAGGTTCTCTTCTAAATAACGCTTCAATGATTCATCTGACACCGTAATAAATGGTGTATTGTTAAACTCCTTTGTGTCGAGATTAAAAGAATAAACTGATTTAGTTTTTTTAAGCTTTGGAGCAGATTTAATATTAGGCGATCCCTTACAAGCAATCAATAGACTGTTGGTTTTATGGTCATAGCCAAGTCCTTCTGCATCGTTGGATAGACTTAGAGGATTATCATAGGTATCGATACTTTTAGATGTCCGCGTATCGTATTCAACGATTTTACCATTAGACTTTAATATATATACTGCATCGTCTACTTTCTCTAATCCTTCATAATCTGCGTTCTTTCCGAAATCCACTTCCTCTAATATCTCACCATCAAGGCTCAATTTAAAAAGAATGGCTTTTTCATCATTGACGGCATACAATTCATTTCTTTCAGCATCAATGGTCAGTCCTGAGATCTCAACCAGCTTAGAAGGCAGTGTGTATTTCTCATACTTACTTACATCGTACTTAAGGTCATCAGAAGGTTGAAAAATTATTCCAGACGAAGCCACTTTAATCTCAGGTTCTATCCCATCAGAGGAAGTAGGTGCATGAGCGTCTTTACACGAATAAGAACTGCATATGCTGCACAATACCGTCATGAACAACAGCAACCTCCTTGTCTGATACCATTTTTTAATAACCATGTATAAATTGATTTAATTTTCCTTGTGGCAGTTACTCTGTGTTTTGCGCAACAAGAAATTCATAGGTTTTACTCTGACTGCTATCAAGATACTTTCCCTTCGTTGATACATATTGATTCTTTTGTTTTTCATCTATCCTTCGAGCTTTAATCTGATCTTCCAGTTGTAAGTCTATTATCTTCCTAATCTTCTGATACACATCCGCATCAATAATAGGCGTGAGCACTTCAATCCGATTGTCCAGATTTCGGGTCATCAAGTCCGCAGAACCCACATACATTTTTTCATCTCCACCATTTCCGAAAATATAAGCCCTACTATGTTCGAGAAATCTATCGACAATAGACAATACTTCTATATTTTCACTCATGCCTTTTACTCCAGGTATAAGACAACATATACCTCTCACAATTAAGTTCACCTTGACACCGGCGTTAGATGCTTTATACAATAAATCAATCATTTTATCATCTTCAAGACTATTCATCTTGAATATGATATAGGCTGGCTTATTATCCTTGGCATATTTTATTTCTTCCCTTATCCCTTCTTCGATTCTTTTGCGAGTAGTGAATGGAGAAACCAATAGTTTCTTAACCTTCGGAATGATTACTTTCCCTTCCAGCATTTGGAATATCCGTCCGATCTCAGCTGTGATTTTCTTATTGGCTGTAAGTAGTCCGAAATCTGTATACACTTTAGAAGTGTTCTCATTAAAATTTCCTGTGCCTATATAAGCGTACTCCTGTACCACAGAATCATGCTCTGCCTTGGCGTACATTATCTTGGAGTGTACTTTTATCCCAGGATAAGAATATATGACATTCGCTCCAGCTTTAGCTAATTTGTCGCCCCAGTAGATATTGTTTGATTCATCAAATCTCGCCTTGGTTTCTATGAATACACATATCTTCTTTCCGTTCTTCAAGGCCTCCATCAGACCTTTGGCAATTGCCGAAGTCTTAGATACCCGATATAAGGTTGCCTTGATCTCTTTTACATGTGGATGTACAGCAGCCTCTTCTACGAATCTTAAGATCTCTTCGAACGATTCGTAAGGAAAAGACAGAAGTCTATCTTTCTCTCGGATGGCATGCAAGATACAGTTATGGCAAGCCAATGATTTTCTCCTAATCTGTTCTAGTTTCACCATACTGTAATCGTCGGTGGACGAAAAATTAAGTTTAAAAATGTCCTTCAGCTTATGGTAGGTTCCTCCGAATATTATATCAATTTCAGAGATATCTAATGCCGCATACAGAAGCTCCTTGTATGAATCAGGCATATTCCTATCTATAATAGCTGTAGAAAACTGGCCAGTTTCTCTGTTAGAAAGTGCCATTTCAATTTTCTCCTTTAGGTTTCCAGAGAATTCATCTTGAATGTATAATTCAGCATCTCTACTGGCCTTGATGCTATAAAAATCAGCATTGTGTTTCTCAGCAAGATTGATTCGAATCAAGTCATCTAGAAACAAGAATGTATTTTTATCATACTCTATAAATCTAGGTTGGTCATCCGGAAGCTCATAGACAATGATGTTATCTTTATGCATTCCTACTAGATACACT
>CAZFJO010000344.1:0-3885 GCA_964518915.1 uncultured Saprospiraceae bacterium | reverse complement strand
AGTTAATAATAGAATATTACGTGAAGTATCGGATAACAATCCTGGATGATGATATACAGAAATTCCAGAAAAACCAAAATCCTTATGCATGCAATTAGTGAAATCATTTTCTGAGAAAATAGAAGCAAATATAAGTATTGAATTAAATAATGGGACCTCATTTTTTATTTCTGTTTCGCTAGAAAAAAATCCGGTGAGGGTACACATGATTGCATAGACAATCCTTTATATGTGTTTTATTAATTACTACTTGATCCATTTAAGTATTACAATATGCAGACTATCCTAGGAGCTAATGGAATTATCGGAGAAGAACTTGCTATAGCATTAAGAAGTCATTATACAGCAGACCTGACCCTAGTCGGGCGCAACCCTTCTCCTGTTCATCCAGATGATAAGTTGAGAAAAGCCGATCTGTACGAGCTAAGTCAAGTTTTAGAAGCGGTAAAAGGAAGCGATATAGTTTACCTTACTGCTGGTCTTCCATACGACTCTAAAGTATGGATAGATGGATGGTTTAAGATTATGAAGAATGTCATTGAAGCCTGTATGCTTCACAGATGTAAGTTGGTTTACTTCGACAACACCTATGCCTATCCACAGGATGTAGCTGTTCAGAGAGAAGATACACCTTATAAGCCTTCCGGCAAAAAAGGTCAAGGGAAGAAAAAAGCAATTGACTTGTTGCATACTGAAATGAAGAAAGGGAACATTGAAGCCTTGGTTGCACGTGCACCAGAATTTTACGGTCCTGGTAAAACGAAAAGCATATCCAATGCATTGATTTTCGACAACATAAAAAATGGAAAAGCTGCTCAGTGTTTCTTAAGGAAAGATACGGTCAGAACTTTAATTTATACACCAGATGCGAGTAAAGCAACCGCTCTTCTAGGAAATTCTCCTGATACATACAACCAAGTATGGCACTTGCCATGTGATGACAATCGATTAACGGTAGCGCAGTTTGTCTCCGAAATTTCTAATCAACTCAATAAAGATATACCCTTAAAAATACTGAATAGATGGATATTAAAAGGCGTTGCTCTATTCAATAAAAATGTAAAGGAAACACAAGAGTTGCTTCCTAGATATGAGATAGACAATGTTTTCGAATCTTCCAAGTTTAAAAAGCGCTTCCCTAATTTTAAGGTTACTACTTATGCGGAAGGAATAGCATCTATACTAAAAGAAATGATTTAGACTCTATTTATAGGAAAGTATAGAAAACTGAATCTTTACTTTATCTCTTATCCTGCTACTAACCAGTGCATGTGTATTGATATCATCTCGGAGATTACTTCCAGGCTTCATCTACTAACCATGTACTTGCTGCTTGCACATATTCTGTATACATACAGCCTTCGAAGTGACCTCTACCTTCTGCTTTAACCCACTTAATATCTGACCCTTTATTGATGGACTCTTGTACTGTTTTTTCTGTACTCGCAAATGGAAAGAGCTCATCGTTTTCGCCATGGATGGCATATATGGGTATATCGAACTTAGGTGAACTCGCATAACTTCCACCTATAGGAATGGCTGCAGAGAAAACATCGCCGCCCACTTCAGCGTACAACCATGAGGCACTTCCGCCATTGCTATAACCAGTGACAGCAACTTTATCTCTATCTACCTTCCAGTGTGTAACTGTCTTGTCAATCAAGTCTACCATTAAGTCATACATCGATTGATCCCACCAGATACCACCATCAGATGATGGTATCAATATAATGGCTCCACTGTCTTTAAATCCATCTATAGCCTGGCAAGGCCCATAGGTCTGATAAGTCGTTTCATCTCCTGCCCAGTGCAAGGCAATAATAAGAGGAGGATTCTCTAAGTTTTCTGGAGCATACGCTATAAACTTAAATCGACTTCCATTCTCAAGATCAAATACGATTTCTTGACTGCCTGGCTTCAGAGATATTGCCTGTACAGATTCATCTGTCACGAAAGTTCCAGGGTCAGTATACGTTGGGTCTGGTGATCGTTCAGATTTACCACAACTCTGGAGTGGCAGTAGAGCAATAAAACAGAAAGCAATAAGCAACGAAACGCATGGTTTAAGTGATATTCTAGGCATTTTAGTCGATTGTTCGATTAACAATAAGAATGATTCCTATAAGGACCATCAATAAAAGAACGATTAATGGAAGGTAATTTCTAAATACAGACTGCCTTTTTTTACTTCTAGATGACTTATCAGATAACTTGTGCATCTTTTTTAACTACATTGTTTCATTAAAGATAACATACTATAAGTTGTAAAAGGAAACTTTATAAAAATGGCTTTATAAAAAAGTATGGTATACGATTGTGTTTCAGCTCCCTTTGTATTTATAGAATTAAAAACGACATTAAACTATCCAAGGTTTATCCGCTGTGGTGCTATTTTGTTAATAGGTTTTAAACGCTTTGTTAATTGATTAGATTCTGCAACTTTAGAATGCATTATGCCATACTTTTAGGGTTATGAAAAAAACCTTTACCTGTACGTATTTGCTAGTTTTAGGGTTGTTCATGTGCAGCAAAAATAAAAATGAAAAAAATCATTCAGAATTTAAAAACCCTATTGTAAATCACGATGTAAGTTACACGCCTTTTAATGAAAACTTAGATAATCCAGATTTCAGAGTGTGTGACTCAACAGATATACGATCAGGAAGGAATCGTTTAAAATATATAGGTGGTATTGAAAAACTAGAAAAAGATATATGCAATAGCTATAAAGTCAAGACCGCATATAAGTCTTTCAGCGGATTTATCGTAATCAGATTCATTGTTAACTGTAAGAACAGAAGGGGTAGATATAGAGTCCAATCTTTAGACTATAATTTTTCGCCTAAAAATGCTTCATCTGATATCGCAGATTATGTAATGAAATTGATAAAAGGATTGAATCAATGGGAAAAGTCAACGTCCTCAGATCCTGAAACAGAATATTCTAAATTTATAAATATAAGAATTGAAAATGGTCAGATTAAGCATATTCTCTTATAAGCAATTCTTCATATTCGTTATAGGTTTTATGGTTTCCGGAAACCTCCTTAAAGGCCAAGGAAATTGTCTACTATACCCAGAAAGCAGTGGAGAAAGAAAAGCATGCGAATTGAGTTATCAAGCCATAGAATATAGACAAGGAAGCAAAGAATCACAATTGCTTTTTGATAAAGCCATCAAAGTAGGACCTAACTATGCCTGGGCTTACTATCAGAAATCTATACCATTCTTTAAGAGAGGCTTACTTGCAGATGGAATAACCCTCATTAATAAGGCAATAGAGCTTGAGCCTCAGAATTATTTATACTATCGAGCATACTGGTACTTCTACAATCGAAGCTATAATCAATGTATTTCAGATCTGGAAGAATTATATACGGTTCATCAAGTCTCGTACGCTACTACCCCTAGTAGTGAACTAGAAATGAGGTTATTATTAGCCATGGCTCATGCCTTTACTGGTAATCCAGATAAAGGTGTCCGTTGGGTAGAAAATCTTATAGAAGGTTATGAAGGGCGCGAACACTTAATCGGAAACTATGACTTCTATGTACTAGGCCTTCTTTACTATAAAAATAATCAATATGATGAAGCACAGATTGAACTTGAAAAGCAGATAACGCTGAATTCAACATTTGCAGATGCCTACTATTATCTTGGTCTAATCAAAATAGAGAAGGGCAGAAACGATGAAGCAATGTCTCACTTTACACACGCATACGAGTTGCTGAAAGGAGCAGATGGAGGATATAGTTTAAATTTTTTTACTGAATTCAATATAGACATAGGGGATCTGGAAGAGAAATTGAGCCTTATCGATTGAATGCTGATTAATTGCGAAGACCTCCAGTAATGTAATAATGCCTTACCTATATAATGATGAAC
>CAZFJO010000343.1:0-3887 GCA_964518915.1 uncultured Saprospiraceae bacterium | reverse complement strand
ATTATTTCTAAGATTGCGTGGATTAGTAATATTCTTTTCAATTTGGATAGTTAAGTTTCGAATTGCAAGGTAATGTGCTTAATTGAAAACGAACATCAATTTTTAATTCTTACCTTTGTTTGTTTCCGCATTTTCATGCAAATGTTTTAATAATTTTTATGAAAGATTCTAAAAGAGCTATTAAAGAAGCCAATATTATTGAAGCAGCTGAAAGGGTTTTCGCTGTAGTTGGGTTCAAGAATGCGAAAATGGAAGACATTGCAGCAGAAGCAGGGATAACTAAAGTGACCTTATATTCTTATTTTCAGAGTAAAGAGAACCTGTATCTCGCTATAACGTATAAATCATTGCAATTACTGATTGATGAGTTTTACCGTGTAATTGAAAAAAACAAAACTTCTCCTGGACTTGATTCTAGTATAGCTATTCTTGAATCGTTTATGAATTTCTGTGAGGATAATTATTTATATTCTGAAGTATTGCTTGATTACTTCGCCATGATAAGGTCTACATCGGGAGGAATGGATGAAACCAAGCTTACTGAAGCAACTAAAGAGAGTATTTATTATATGAAGTTGCAAGGTATTCAGAACCTACCTTTTAAATTAACAGCAAGAGAAATAGAAAGGGGGCAGAAAGATGGAAGTGTACTTAATAGAATTGATCCTATGTTCCAGACATTATTCGGGTGGTCAATGTCTATCGGATATGTAAAACTTATTGCCGCTTCAGGAGAATCTCCAGCGCCATTGTTTAATGTAGGATTAACTAAATTAAAAGATTTCAACCTAAATCTGGCATCCCATCTCTTAAGCAACAATATGATGCAGGATCAACTTGAGAAAAACAATCTCATATAGATTTTAAAATGTTGTTGCATCCGCGTTAAACTTTCAGAAAATTAAATTGTCCTACCTACAAGACACAACTCATCGCAATATGAAGAATATATTATTAGTATTATTTCTTGCCATCACAGCAAGTATATCTGCACAATTCACACAAGGCGAGATTCTATATGAATCTAAGCTTAATGTGCACAAGAATCTTCCACAGGAGATGGAAGCAATGAAAGACAGAATCCCAGAATTCAGAACATCTAAACATGTTTTACTTTTTAATCAAAATGCTTCTATGTACAGCAATAAACCAAGGGAGCAGAGAGAAGAAAGCAATGAATTCAGAAGAAGAAGAAGGAGAGGAAACCAAGAGAATGATAAAGTATTTCATTCTATCTCATCTGGAGAAATGGTGGAAAGTAAAGATTTCTTCGGGAAGAAATTTTTAATAAAAGGAGAAAAGAAGAATTATAAGTGGCAGTTTACCGGCAAGAGCAAGCAAGTAGGTGACTATTTATGTCAACAAGCTGTTCATAAGGACACCACTAGCACCATAGAAGTATGGTTTACGCCGATGATACCTATAGCTGCGGGACCAGAAGATTTTTCAGGTCTTCCAGGATTAATTCTCCATGTAGACATTGATGATGGAACAAGGGTTATATCTGCTGCTAATATTATGAATAAGGAGTTGGCAGAAAATTCGATTGTAATTCCTACAGAAGGAAAGGAGATTACTAGAGAAGAATTTAAAACCCTGTCGGAAGAGAAACGTGCAGAGATGAAAGAAATGAACGGAGGAGACAGAGGTTCAAGAAGATTCGGAAATCGTAGGAGAGGTGGAGAATAAGAATAGAATGAACAGAACACTAAAATCACTTTTTTTATTTCTTATTACTTTCAGTTCAACACAACTCTTCTCTCAGAAGATTGATGTTGTAGGTGAGATATATGATAAAGAAGGTACAGAGCTCGTAAGTGCTACAGTTGTAGCGATATACAAAGCTGATTCAACCATGGCCGGTTTTTCTCTGACTAATGGTCAAGGAAAATTTAAGATTACTGGATTACAAGTAGGAAAGTACGATATCCAGATTTCTTACCTTGGTTATAATCAGAAAATTTATCCCCTTACATTGACCGGTGAGAATGCTCTTCATGACATGAAGAGAGTTATCCTTACACAAGCAGATAATGAGCTTGACGAAGTTATAATTGAAGGAGAAGCTATTCCGATAGTAGTAAAGAAAGATACCCTAGAATACAATGCGTCAGCATTCGAACCCCAACCTAATGAAGTTGTCGAAGACTTATTGAGGAAGATGCCAGGTGTAGAGATCGAAGATGACGGAACAGTAATCGCACAAGGAGAAGAAGTAGAGAGAGTTACAGTTGATGGAAAGGAGTTTTTCGGGACTGACCCTAAAATTGCAACCAAGAACCTTCCGGCTGAAGCAATAGATAAAGTCCAATTTTTCAACCAGAAATCTGATATGGCAGAATTTACGGGTGTAGACGATGGTGAACGGACGAAAACCATGAACCTAGAATTAAAAGAATCGCATAAGAATGGATACTTCGGAAACATAGGAGGTTCATATGGTACGTCTTCTAGGTATGAGAGTACACTGTCACTGAATAGGTTTAGCCCTCGGACTCAGATGAGTATTATCGGAAATCTAAATAACATAAATAAGCAAGGATTTTCAACAGGAGATTATGTAAGTTTTATGAGTAGTATGGGTGGTTTCGGTAGAGGAAGAAACAGTGGGATCTCAGTCAACAATGGATTGAGTAATGGCTTCGTATCTACTCTTGCAGGAGGCCTCAATGTCAACCATGATATCTCGGAGAAGTCTAAACTTAGTTTCAATTATTTTCTTAATGATGTGAGTAACAGAACAGACCGTATATCTACAGCAGAAAATATCATTTCTGGAAGATCTACGTTAATAACGCAAGAGGATGGATTGCAAGAATCAGGTAACATAAACCACAGATTTACCTCGAGATATGATCTAGAGATTGATTCCTCTCAAGATATACGCCTTACAACTAATGTGAACTTGAATAGGGCAGATCTTACCAGCGACAACGAAACCATCTTGAGCAGTGAAGCAGTTGTAGAAAACCAAGGATTAAGCACCCTAGATAATTCAGGTGGAAACAATCGCTTAGGTGGAGGGATATTGTATAGGAAGAAATTCGGAAAAAAGAATCCTAGATCAATCTCTCTGCAATTAAATTACAACGATCAAGCAAGTGATCTAGAAAACGCTCTCCTCAGTACCAATGAGTTTTTTCCGGAAGACGAAAACAGAAACTTTATTACTAATATCCTACAAGAACAAATACAGGATGAAGATCAAAACACCTATCAAGTTAGAGCTTCATATGTACAACCGTTGGCGTTTGGAAAGTTTTTAGAATTAAATTATAGATTCCAGAACATCAACGATGATGTCATCCGAGAGGTATATGATGAACTGCAAGGAGGCTTGATATTGAATTCTGATTTATCTAATAGTTATGTGAGAACATTTGGTTATCATAGACCAGGGGTAGCGTATCATATTAATACAGATAATGCAGACATTTCTATTGAAGGGAACCTGCAGATAACAAGACTAAAAGGAGACTTGAGGTTAACTGGAACTTCTATCGAGAACAACAACGTATCCTTTCTTCCTAGGCTATCATATCGTTATCAATTTTCAGGATCTAAAAGATTATCCCTTGATTATAATACATCAGTAAGAGAACCCTCTTTAGAACAATTACAACCAATTGTTGATAATTCTGATCCTCTCAATATATACATTGGAAATCCAGATCTTCAGAATGAATATAGACATACTATGAGGTTGAGTTTTTTCAACTTTGACCAGTTCTCATTCTCTAATTTTTTCGCTTTTTTAAACTTCAATTATTCAAGAAATAAGATAGTTAATGAGAGCTTAGTTGACGAACAGTTCGTCAGAACAACTAGACCTATCAATGTAGAAAATGACCTAGGCGTTAATAGCAATATGAGTTATGGTAGACCTA
>CAZFJO010000342.1:0-3892 GCA_964518915.1 uncultured Saprospiraceae bacterium | reverse complement strand
GAATAGTACGTTCATCTTTTATATCACCATCCCAGCACCAACTGTATTGTTAGTTGCTTCATCAATTATAATAACACTTCCAGTAATTCTGTTTTTACGATATGCATCTGTAAAAAGAGGCTTAGTTGTCCTTATCTGAATCCTTGCAATATCATTCATATTGATAGCCTTGTCTTCTTGATCTCTGTGTAAGGTATTGATATTCATTTTATACCTTATTTCTTTTACAATACATCTGGCATCTTGGGTTGTATGTTTTATGGCATACTTGCCTTTAAGCTGTAGAGGTTTCATATTGTCAAACCAGCATATCATAAGATCAACGTCTTGAGAGTTTTCTGGTTGATTGTTTTTTCTTACAATCATATCTCCTCTACTTATGTCTATGTCATCTTCTAGTAAGATGGTTACTGATTGTGGAGGAAAGGTTTCTAGTTGATCTCCAGAAGGTCCTACTATTTGTTTTATTTTAGATGAAAACCCAGAGGGTAGAGCAATTACCTCGTCACCTACTTTTAATGCTCCACCAGCCACTCTACCTGCATACCCTCTATAATCATGAAACTCATCACTATAAGGTCTAATTACTGTCTGTACAGGAAATCTAGGGTCAATGAAATTATGGTCACTAGCAATGTGTACATTTTCTAGATAGTACATCAATGTTGTACCATCATACCAAGGAGTTTTATCAGATCTGTTTACGACATTGTCACCCTTTAAGGCAGAGATAGGAATAAAGTGTACATCTTTTACATCTAGCTTAGCAGCAAATTTTTCAAAATCATCTTGTATTTTATCATAGGCTTGTTGACTATAATCAACAAGGTCCATTTTGTTAATACAGACAACTAAATGTGGAATCTGCAATAATGATGAAATGATGGCGTGTCGTTTCGTTTGTTCAACTACTCCATTTCTAGCATCAATGAGGATAAGGGCTACATTAGCGGTACTCGCTCCGGTAACCATATTTCTTGTGTATTGAATATGGCCTGGTGTATCCGCTATTATGAATTTTCTTTTAGGAGTAGAAAAATACCTGTAGGCTACATCAATAGTGATACCTTGTTCTCTTTCCGACTTTAGACCATCTGTAAGTAGAGCAAGATTTACTCCTTCTTCTCCTCTTTTTTCGCTTACTCTTTCTATAGCTTCATATTGATCTTGATAGATAGATTTACTATCATAAAGCAATCTACCTATGAGTGTTGATTTTCCATCATCTACAGAACCAGCCGTTGTGAATCTGAGTAGTTCTGTATTAGGAGAATTCGTTTTATTGTTATCTGACATTATTTTAATTATCTAAGTTCACATTTAATTTATTGAGAAAAGCCATAACTAGAAGTAGCCTTTCTTTTTTCTATCTTCCATGCTTGTTTCTGATCTTTTATCATCTGTTCTTCCTCCTCTTTCAGTCATTCTGGTTGTTGCAATTTCTTGGATGATATCTTCTACGGAAGCAGCTTCAGATCTCCAGACACCTGTACAAGTCATATCTCCTATGGTACGGCATCTTACCGTCTCTTCGAAGACTGTTTCTTCTGGCCTTTTCATGATATAATCACAATCAGCTAAGAGGGTGCCATCTCTTTCGAAGACTCTTCTTTTGTGAGCAAAATAAAGAGAAGGAAGAGGAATTTCTTCTTGTGCTAAATATTGCCACACGTCTAGTTCTGTCCAATTAGAAATCGGGAATATTCTGAAATGTTCTCCTATGTTTTTACTTCCATTGAATAGATTCCAGAGTTCTGGTCTCTGGTTTTTAGGGTCCCACTGTCCGAATTCATCTCTGTGTGAAAAGAATCTTTCTTTAGCTCTGGCTTTTTCTTCGTCTCTTCGAGCACCACCAAGGGCTGCATCATACTTTCCTTTTTCTAAGGCTTCAAGTAAAGCCGTTGTCTGTAGTCCGTTTCTACTTGCATTGAAGCCTTTTTCTTCGGCAACCATTCCTTGGTCTATGGCTTCTTGTACAGAACCTACAACTAATTTTGCACCGAATTTTTCTACGAGTGAATCACGGTATTTTAAGGTTTCAGGAAAGTTGTGTCCCGTATCTACATGTAATAGAGAGAATGGAATTTTAGCAGGATAAAATGCCTTATGAGCTAAGTAAACCATAAGGATGGAATCTTTCCCTCCTGAAAACATAAGTACTGGATTTTCGAACTGACAAGCAACTTCTCGCATAATGTATATGGATTCGCTTTCTAGTTCTCTTAGATGATCAATCTGATAATTCATGATTTACTTTAAGTTATTGCCTTTCGGCAAATGTGTTTTACTAATTATTTTTAACAATATTTCTGACAGTTCCTCTTGGTATAGATTGCCACGCTCTTTCGTGCATGTAGTAAAGCGCAAATTTAATGAAGAATTCAATAGCACCTATTTCAATTGCCAATGTTACATCTCCTGTTTTAAAATAAGCTATTATTATTATCGTAATAGTTGCTATTATTCTCCAAGTGATACCTGTTAGTACACTTCAAAATCTTGATTCTTTCATTTGTTTAATTTAAAAGGGTGTTTAACTAATGGTTTATTGCAAAATGGGTGGTGGTCTCCTACTAAACCAATAGGAGAGGCGTTTCTAATTTCATACACAGTTTCTATCGCCTGTCTAGCTTCTTGCAGATGAAACCCTTTTCCTGCAATAATGCCCCGATAACTATCAGTATGTAATTCTGTAAAACCTGCACTAAATTCTACTTCCTCTCCATCAACAGTAATACTTCTGTATGTTCTTTTTCCTGTAGCTTTTATATCTTCTGGAATGGTATCATAATTTATACTTAGGAACCATCGGACTCTTGCTTTTTCATACTCCAAATAGCCAGCCGCCCGATCGTGTGTGTGGATATGGACTTTGTTTTCTTTTAAATTTCCGAATATCCACCCTAGCATATCATAAAAATGTACTCCGATATTGGTTGCAATACCTCCAGATTTTTCTAATGATCCTTTCCATGAAGTATAATACCAATTGCCTCTTGATGTCAGATAGGATAGATCTACATCATATACTTTATCTACCGGACCATTATCAATTTTTTCTTTTAAAGCAATTATACTTTCATGAAGCCTTAACTGTAAAATATTGTAGATATTCTGGCCAGTTTCATCTTCTATTTTTTCCAGGGCTTCAATATTCCAGGGATTTAGAACTAGAGGCTTTTCACATATTACATCGGCTTGGTTTCTAAGCCCGAACCTGATATGAGCATCGTGTAAATAATTAGGACTACATACGGATACGAAATCTACTGATTGTCCTTTTCTTTTCTGTTTATCTAAGTGCCTATCAAAGCGTTCAAATTCAGTAAAAAATGCTGCACTAGGAAAATAACTGTCTATTATTCCGACAGAGTCATTCTTGTCAAAAGCTGCGACTAAGTTATTGCCAGTATCTTTAATCGCACGCATATGTCTTGGTGCAATATATCCAGATGCACCTATAAGTGCGAAATTATTATTACTTACTTTCATATTAATTCTAGGATTTGCAGAGCTTGGGTCTTTCTGCTGTATTTGTTTAAGTTTTGATTGGTTTTTCTTTTATGTGTATTATTATGTATAAGAGTTTCAATAAACTGTGCGATTTCTTCTTGCTCCATTCTCTCGAACGTTTTCCCAGCCTCACAATGATATATAATTTCTGCGGCGTCTCCTTCTTTAGGACCAATGTTTAGAATCGAATTTCCTGAACCTAAATATTCAAACAACTTTCCCGTCAGAATTCCTAAATTGTTAGGGGTATCAGGAATTACCAAAAGTAGAAGGTCAGCATTAGATTGATATTCATTTATCATTGAATGTGGAACAGTAGAAACATAAAAAAAAGGAATATTCAATTTTTCAAATTGTGATTTCAATTCATGAGTAAGGG
>CAZFJO010000341.1:0-3921 GCA_964518915.1 uncultured Saprospiraceae bacterium | reverse complement strand
GTGACAATTATATGAATTTTTATTCGATATAAAAACCGATAAACCCTCTAAAATGGCCTCAGACAATAAATAGACGCATTAGCAGACATATAATACTAAGATAGACTTACCTTAGTACTATGAAAGGGACCATTTTAGCGATAGAATCTTCATGTGATGACACCTCTGCTGCCGTTTCAGTAAATGGCATCATTAAATCTAATGTTATAGCGAATCAGTCTGTGCATGCAGCCTATGGAGGAGTCGTCCCAGAACTTGCGTCACGAGAACATCAGATCAACATCATACCCGTTGTGGATAAGGCACTTTCCGAGGCTAAAATCAGCAAAAACGACCTTGATGCCATCGCATTTACTAGAGGTCCAGGTCTCTTAGGAAGTTTGATTGTTGGAGTCACCTTCGCTAAGTCTCTGGCATTGAGTCTTGATATACCGCTTATTGAAGTCCATCATATGCATGCACATGTCCTTGCCCATTATGCAGAGCCTCCTTTTCCTAATTTTCCTTTTCTGTGTCTTACCGTTTCTGGCGGGCACACCCAGATCGTCAGAGTAGACGATCCATTGACGATGACAATTCTAGGAGAAACTATAGATGATGCCGCGGGTGAAGCCTTCGATAAGTCAGGTAAAATCATGGGCCTTCCCTACCCAGCCGGTCCTGTTATAGACAAGTATGCGCGGGATGGAAATGCGATCTATTCATTCCCAGAACCCGATGTTCCAGGCTTGGACTTCAGTTTCAGCGGTCTGAAAACGGCCATTCTTTACTTTCTCAAAAAAGAGGTAAAGGCCAACCCCGATTTCATATCACAAAACAGAAATGACATCTGTGCATCTATTCAAGATAGAATCATAACCATACTTCTTTCTAAATTAAAAACGGCAGCCCTAGAAACAGGCATAACCGAACTCGCTATCGCCGGTGGTGTATCCGCTAATTCTGGATTGAGGTCAGAACTTCAGAAAATGGGTGATGCACATGGATGGAATGTATATATTCCGGCATTTAAGTATTGTACAGACAATGCGGGCATGATTGCCGCTGCTGCTCATTACAAGTTAGAGAAAAAACAATTCTGCGGTCAAGAGGTAACTCCAGAACCTAGGATGAAATTTTAAATGAGATTATTCGTCTATCAACTTTTTCTTCATGGCTTGAAATTCCTCCTCTGTTATCAAGCCTTCCTTCTTCATCTTAGCCAGCTCCATAAGCCTATCTACAGCATTGCTTGACTCAACCACTTTTTCCTTCTTCTCCTGTTCTTCCTTAACCTTGTTAGCAAGCTCCTTCCCTTTCTCAAATTTCTCGTCGTAGTATTTCTTCAGTCTACCAGGATCGAAATCCAAGAATGTGCCGCCAGTTTCGAAGTGCTTTTTAAATACTTCTCCTAGAGCATACGTACTCGCACCCGATAAGACAGCCAGGGTTACTCCGCCTAAAACAGATCCTATCCCAGGAATGATTTTTATTGCTCTAGCTCCTAGCCCCGAAAGCCCTGAACCAGCCAGAGTTGTAACGAATGCTTTTCCTTTAGTCTCTGTAAAATCTATATCATACAACTTACAGAGCTGTCTAATCATATCTAACTGGATGGCGCTTACCGCAAAAAAATCGGCAAACGGTACCGGAATAAACCCAGCTCCCATGGACCATATCATATGATTCTTAATAACGTTGTTAGCGTTTTTAGTTTTATCGGTGATCTTCTTGTCTGACATATTGATTGATTTTACATAATAGTTAACTAGGCATGGCTCAAGATAATTTCATATAAATAGAAAATATCGATTAAGGACTATGATTCGACGATGGACTTCAAGTCTGCAGGAGAATAATCGACTGATTTAAGCACTTTTCTATCTGATTTTCTAAAAACAAGGTATTCTTCTCCTTTCTGTTCGATGTCAGATTCTACCCCTTTGGTAGCTAGATAATGTGCCCGCGTTTTCTCAGCTGTTTCTATATCCTTGCACGCCTTACTCATATTAGACCTTTGTACTTCCGAAAACAAGGATGAAAATTTATCCCCTAGCCCAAACTCTAAAATGGCACCAGACAGTACGTACTGAAGATCTGCAAGGGCATCTGCTACCTCAACCAAATCATTGTTCTCAATCGCTTCCTTTAATTCATTTAACTCTTCTTGCAACAAGGAAATCCGCAGTTCACATCTTTTCTCTTCAGGGATAACGGGCTTGTCTAATACCGGCATACCGAATAAATCATGGAACTCCGCAACATCTGATAATCCATTAGGCTCTTTAAATCTGCTCATGCATTTCTTTTTTAGTATGTGATGTAGTCTAGTACTTTATGTGAGACAAGAATAGCGAAATAATTATATATTTATGAGCTTGTGGTGACGTATTTCACTTCCGCAAAAAAGAATTTTCGCAATCATGAAGAGAAAGGAATTTATTAAAAAGTCAACGCTAGGGATAGCGGGCTCCAGTTTATTGATATCTTCTTGCCACAGTGTGGAAGAAACTTCTGGCCCTGCTATTATCAGCAACAAGAAGCACAAGTGGAAGTTAGTTACTACCTGGCCACCTAACTTCCCTGTTCTAGGAGAAGGATGTATTATGATGGCTGAATGGATTAAAAAGATGTCTGGAGGCAGGCTTGAGATCAATGTCTATGGAGGTGGAGAACTCGTTCCTGCCCTGCAATCTTTCGATGCAGTAACGAGCGGTGCAGTAGAGATGGGTCATGGCGCGGCTTACTACTGGGCGGGAAAGAATCCTGCCTTACAGTTTTTTACTACCATGCCATTCGGTATGAATGCACAACAGATGAATTCGTGGATCTACGCAGGAGGAGGACTAGAACTCTGGGAAGAGATATATGGTCGCTTTAACTTAATTCCATTTCCAGCAGGCAACACCAGTGTTCAGATGGCAGGATGGTTCAACAAGGAAATCAATTCGATTGAAGATTTTAAAGGCCTCAAGATGCGCATCCCTGGCCTTGGTGGAAAAGTTCTGGAGAAAGCAGGTGGGACGGCCATCGTATGTCCTGGAAGTGAGATTTATACCAACCTTGAAAGAGGAGTAATCGATGCATCAGAATGGATAGGCCCTTACCATGACTATAAGATGGGATTCCACAATATCGCTAAGTACTATTATGCTCCAGGGTGGCATGAACCAGGTTCGATACTTGACCTGTTCGTCAATCGACGCGCATTCGAAAGCATCGGGCCTGATCTCCAAGAAATAATAAGAACGGCAGCTTACCGATTCAACGCTTGGTGTGTAGCAGAATTTGAAGCTAAAAACAATACCTACCTTCAGAAAATCATCGACGAAAGCGATGCAGAACTAAGGGTGTTTTCTGACGACATTCTCGATAAGATGAAAGTGTATGCCACCGAAACATTAGAAGAAGTGGCAGAGCAGAATGAGGATTGTAAGCGGGTTTATGAAGCGTATAATACGTTCAAAAAGGACATTAAAAACTGGGCTAAATACTCAGAGGGTTTATTTCACAGCAAGCTCTGATCTTGGATCTCGGCGGCACATTTGACGGAAGTCAGAACAGGAGTAACTGAGGAAAAAGGAAGACAACAATCAGCAATATCAATTGTATAATCAAGAATGGAATGACTCCCTTGTATATGTCTCTCGTCTCCACCCCTTCTGGGGCTACCCCTTTTAAATAAAACAACGCAAACCCAAATGGCGGAGTTAAAAAACTGGTCTGTAGATTAAGCGCAAGTAGAATTCCTGCCCACACAAGGTTGATGTCTAATTCTATAAAAATCGGTGTTACGACAGGAACGATAATGAATACGATTTCAATAAAATCAATGAAAAATCCTGCTACGAATACAACAAGCATCACAATCAATAAGAATACCTGCGGGCTCAGGTCTGCTTGAGTAATAAGCCTTACTAGAAAATCATCTCCACCTAAGCC
>CAZFJO010000340.1:0-3924 GCA_964518915.1 uncultured Saprospiraceae bacterium | reverse complement strand
GATAAATACTCCTATGGCAAAATTGCACTTGAAAAGTTTGTATAGTGACCCTTTAATTCCAGCTAACGCATCCAATGGTATTTTAAGAATTAGTGGACAATTAACGGGTGATGCATTGGACATAGGTAAGGTTGGCGATGGTACATTTGACGCTTGGTTCCAAGCTGGATTTGCAGGAAGTGCTGATCCAATAAGTTTCCAACCTTTAGGAGGTAATGTTGGAATTGGACTGTTATCGCCAAGTGCAAAACTAGAAGTGAAAGGAGGAATTAAAGCAGATTCAATGGATGTACAATCAGGAGTAATAAAGAATGTAGCAGATCCAATCTCCGCACAAGATGCTGCTACAAAAGCGTATGTTGATTTATTAGAGAGCACTGTAGATGCTCTTGAATTAAAAGTAGATTTATTAGAGAACACTGTAGAAACTCTTGAATCGAAATTATCAGTGCTCATTAATTTTCTAGATCTTACTGTTCAGCAAAGATTGGACAATGGAGAAACGCCTATAGAAATCTACAACAGTGACAATAGTCTACTGGATTCCTTATATGGCAAGACCTACCAAGAGGGCTTGATAGCGTACTTAGACACAATTACGGGTACTGGTTTAATAGCTGCTCCATTTAATCAAAGTGAAGAAGCTGAATGGGGGTGTCATCAAGAACTTATAGGACAAACAAGTACTGATATAGGTACAGGGCAAGCCAATACGACGTTGATTGTAAATGGTTGTGCGGAACCTGGAATAGCCGCTAAGTTGTGTGATGATTTAGTTATAGGAATGTATGATGATTGGTTTTTACCTTCAAGAGGTGAATTAATGGAAATGTCTAAAAACTTATATTTAAATGGCTTTGGAAATTTTGGGCCTTTTACATATTGGAGTTCCTCGGAGTTCACTGATTCCTTCTCCTGGCGTCTACATATTATTGGTCCTAATTTTTCCTGGTACGCATTTAAGGACTGGGACTACAAAGTTCGGGCAGTTCGGGCTTTTTAACTATTTATTCATGCTGGGTAGCGGTCGACTTTCTTTTAGATTGGCGTTATATTATGATTTTTCGGTGTTTAAATTAAAGAAGAATATCAGTTAATCTTGAAAATTTTTGAGTATACCAAGGACTTCCCCTGAGAGTATAAGTATACTTGGGGGAAGGTTTAAAGAAAAGGAGGGCAGAAAGTAACAATGTGTTATTGAAGAATGATTCCTTCGTTAGTTTTCTGGATACATAAACTACGTTAGGTGCATTCGAAAAAATAAAAAGATGAACTTATTTAAAATAACTCTTTGGATCATCTAAGAGTAAAAATAATTCAAAATAGATCAAGCGAAGGAAATCAAAACTGAAAAATTAGAAGAAGATATTCATTACGAATTAAATATTGGTGAATACATAAAGGACCTAAAAACGGAATAGGCCAACTACTCAGCATCGAAAAGACAGATCAATGGCTATTAACTTCCCTACCCTCTCACAGAACGGTACGTGAACCTCTCGATTCATACCGCTCTTCAGGATTAGAATCTGTCGGGAGTGAATCCGTACTTCCAATGTTCAAATAGTGTTGGATACGATTTACAAATCTCACAAAGAAACTGTCTCGCTTGAAACTTACGTCTTCGGTATCGTTTGTACTTATTCGTGATCCATATCACTAATCTAGAATTCAAAGCTCGGAATACCGGTCGCATGCAGTAAAGACGAAATCGACCATAGTAGTTAATCCATCCTCGAATCACTTTTGCTTTCTGGCTAGCTAAATCCACTAACTCCGCTCCTGTGGCTCGATGAATCTTCCATCTCTTGATCTGATAGACTAATCGCTTGCTTGCCTTTCGACTTATCGATGTAACATAGCCCAACCATAAAAATCCTTTTCCAGAGTCATCTTTACCATAAATCTTTCCTGGCTTGAATGTGAATCCTAAAAAGTCAAATTGGTTGTCCTTGTAACCGCCTCTTCGATTCGACTGCTTGCAGTAAACTATCTTCGTCTTCTTTGGGTGTAACTCTAACTTACACTCAGTAAATCTTTCACCTATGCGATTCTTGATGTACCTCGCTTCTGTCTCGTTCTTGCAATGCACTATGATATCATCTGCGTACCGCTCCCATCTGATAGTGCCATATTGGGTGTTGGCATAATTTTTCTCCATCCATGCATCAAATACAACATGTAGAAACATATTCGCCAATATCGGACTTATCACCCCTCCTTGAGGAGTGCCTTTCGTCCGTTCCATTCTAACACCATCATTATCGATGGTCGGTACTACGAGCCACCTCTTTACATACATCAATATCCATTCTTCTTTGATGTAGTACCTAAGCACTTGCATCATCAAGTCATGGTCGATGTTGTCAAAGAAACCTTTGATGTCTATATCAATTACCCATCGATATTCTTGACATCGCTGCTGACATCTTCGCAGTGCATCATGGGCAGAACGATTTGGTCTAAACCCATAACTGTCGATGTGAAACACTTCCTCCATTATCGGTTCTATAACCGACTTCGCTACTTGTTGTGCTGTCCGATCTAATATCGTCGGTATGCCCAACAGTCTCATGCTCCCATCTGCTTTCGGTATCTCTACAGCTCGAACCGATTTTGGATAATAACTTCCAGACGCCATCCGATTCCATAGCTTGTAAAGCTCGCCTTGCTTGTGTTCTGTCATGTAATGCATATCTTTGTCATCCACTCCAGAGGCTCCGCCATTCGACTTTACTTTTCTGAATGCTACCTCCACCATCTCTGTGGTGATCGGCTGTGATTTCCCTCTTAAAAATTCTGTCTCAAATAAATCCATCTTCCCTAATTCATTTTTAGGTTGTGAAATTCTGTAAACTAATAATCCTGTATGCCCCTTCGCTATTCTTACCTTTCAGTAAGCTTCAATCACTACTACGAACATATCCGCCACACCTCCGTCTCTTTTGACTAGAGATGCTTCACCTGTTCCGATCTTAAGCCCAGTAATAAGTCCTGCCGCCTTAATGCCGCCAGCCGTACAGACCACTTACTCAAGTACTTGTGTCTATACTTATCGTAGGAGCACGCCAACCCCATCTTTTGACTGAATCTATCCATTTACTTTGAATCCTCTTAATACAAAGACTCGTTTCAACAGGTTACTTTCGAACACTTCATCGAACGGTTCACTTTCGTTCAGCTCTTATTACTTTACTGCAATGAGTCGCTCAGCACCAACCCGTGAAAGGCAAGCACCACTCATCCGTTTGGCAGATCTGCTTGAATCAGTCCCTGCCGATGGGTCAACTAATCAATCCAGAATCGATAAAATCAATTAATCTCCATAATCTTAAAATCAGCATTTTATATTCACTATCTTTATAATGATCTAAATTCAGGTCACACAACGGAAGAGAACACCGCATGACCATGCCAGAGTCGCCTATCGGCAGACTCCGTCAGGTATGCTTGAACGTTATCGGCAAGAAAAAGAAAAACAGAAACAGAGTATGTGGAAAAAACTTCAACATCAACCTGTAGGTGGTTTAAGAGAAATTGGATTCATAAATAACTCCGACCATTTAATGGTCTTAGGAGGTGGAGGAAGAACAATATTCAACTGCGTATCAGGTGAAAAAATAGCAAGAGACAGATTCGATTATTATCATCACAAATGGAATTCACAAACTGGAATAATAGAAGGATTTGATATTTGCGAAGGAAATCAAATTATCTGTGGTGGATTTGAATACCCAGATCAAATTGCGAAAGAAACACAAGATGGCTGGCTAATTGATATAAGAAATGAGAATAGATTAGATTATAAAAAGGAAAGTAAGAAAGCTGAAGTTATGTATTTGAAGAACTCTAAAATCAATGCGGAATTAGAAGTTGAAATACACCATTATGGAATCACAAGATCATACGGTTTCTCACCAACAG
>CAZFJO010000339.1:0-3940 GCA_964518915.1 uncultured Saprospiraceae bacterium | reverse complement strand
TAAAGACCAAAGCAGTAAATTACCTTTTCGATGTATACGTGACTCCTGGTGCCCACAAAGAAAAACTTTCATTGTATACATGCGTCTATAATGATTCCATGCGGATCGGTCAAGGTGGAGGAGTAGAAGAAGAAAATGAAGAAATAGAAGTTTTAGAATTTTCGTTTAAAGAAGCAATAGAATTACTGTCCACTGGAAAAATCCAAGACGCTAAGACAGTAATTCTATTGCAGCATGCAATCAATGCAAGACTGATCTACTAGGTGCTTATTTTGTTTCTTTTAATAATTGGTTGATGGCTGTTTCTAATTGTTCGTCTATACCCTTGTCAATCTTTCCAGGCATATTCTTAATTTTTATGGTCGGCTCGGTCTGGTTGTTTTCCATCCAGTTTCCTTGCTTATCCTTAGCACTTACAGGAACTACTCCCCAGTATCCACCATTAGGCAATCCTTCCCATCCTGCGAAGCTACATGTGCCAGGTACAGGCATACCTACTGTTGTTCCTATTTTCAGATCTGTATACCCACAAGCGAAACAATGACCATCAGAATAATTGCTCTCATTAAACATGACTAATGTAGGCTTAGTCCATCTAAATACAGGCTCCCCTCCTACTACCTTCGCTTCTGTTTCATAGGTGATAAATGGTTCCCCAGTAAAAAACATAGCTAGATCGCCTACGAGGTCTCCTCCCCCATTAAATCTAGTATCTACAATGACACCTTTCGTATCGAAATACTTACCCATCATATCGCCATAGATACTTCTATAAGGTCCGTCACTCATACCTGGAATATGCACATAACCTAGTTCTCCATTACTCATCTTCTTCACTTCTTCCTCATTTTTCTTAACCCAGCGACGATAAAGCAATCCGTTTTCTTGGCCGATTGAGATGGGTTTAACTGTGTAGGTAGCGGAAGTATCTGCTTTAACATCTCTTACTTCTACAAGGGTAAATTTATTTGCCTTGCGATTGAGGTAACGAGCAAAGTCCATCGAGGCGTCGATCAATTCTCCATCTATTCTTTCTATAACCATTCCAGGTTCTACCTTGATGTGTGCTTTATCCAGAGGGCCACCCTTTATAACTTCTGTTACTTTTATGCCATTCCCTTTATGATTGTAATCAAAAAACACACCTAAAGAAGCAGTCTGATCACCATTCGTTATGTTGCCGTTATATCCAGAACCCGCATGAGATACATTTAACTCACCAAGTAATTCAGACAACATTTCTGACAACTCATATCCATTTCCTATATGAGGAATATACTTCTGATATTCTGTCTTCATCTTATCCCAGTCGATGCCATGAAAATCAGGATGATAAAATATGTTCTTAGTCCTTATCCATACATGGTCAAAAATGTATTGGTTCTCTCCATCTTTATCAAACTCTATCTCACCTCCCATCTTTATGCCTTTAGACTTGCCTCCTTCCGGATCTATCTTCGAAATGCGGCCTCCACTAAGAAGGTATAGGTTCTTCATTTCCTTATCCCACATTAAACTTCCACCATTAGCAGAAAGCTTAATAGCCATCTTGGTTTCTCTCGTTCTCAGATTAGTCGTCCATAGATTAGACCTTCCTTCGAATCTTGATAAGTAATACAATTTTTCTCCATCCTTAGATAGTACTGCATCACTCAAGCTAGAAGAATGAATGGTTAATCTCTTTGTCCGTTCATCAAGACCATCCCAATCGAATTTTAGGTCTTTCTTTTTATCATCCTTTTTCTTTTCTTTCTTGTCGTCTTTCTTTTTATCATCCTTTTTCTCCTTCTTCTTCTTTTCTTCCTTTTTCTTCTCTATGTCCTTGTATAAAGCATAGTCTTCCTTGGACAGGTTAAACTTATCCCAGTCTTCTTCTTCAAAAAACATAGCATAGACATCACTCTGGCTTCTGCCACTTGTCGCATAACTCTTAAGTCCATTCCTGTTGCTAAACCAGAGCATTCTTTTTCCTCCGCTTACCCACTTAGGAAAATAATCATAATAGCCGCTTTCGTTGAGGTTTATCTTCTTAGATCCATCGGCAGAAATCAACAATACATCACTATTGCTAAGTGTCTTACTCCATCCGAATAGAAGCCATTTACTATCTGGACTCCATGTAAAATACTTGTCTCCATCACCCATATGGTATAAATCTTCATCTGATACCAACGTGATTTCTTGTCCTGTAGAATCGTCCCTTACTTTAAGTGAACGCCTTCCAGAAATGTAGGCTATTTTTTTGCCGTCAGGAGAAAACTGAGCCAAGTAGGTTCCTTCATTAGAAGTAAACAATGGCTTTTCTTCTATCAGAGTAGCTGCGTAAAAAAAAGGTTCTGAGGTCCTCATTTTTGTAGACTTGTACGTAGACCATTTTCCGCCCGATTCTCTTGAGTAAATGACTTCCGTGCCATCGTGATTCCAATTAACGAACCTCTCTGGTTCTGAAGTATTGGTGATTCTCTTAGTAAAACTCTCGTCTACAGAAGTGACAAAGACTTCCCCCCTTGAAATAAAAGCGATTTCATTTCCATCAGGTGAAATAGCCATATCCGAAATTCCTCCTGATACGGAAATAAACTTATCCTTATTAACGACATCTTGGGTCCTTACCTTAATTTCTAATTTTTTAGGTTGCTCACCTTCTTTCATCGTGTATATAGCCCCATCATAACCGAAACACAGCACTCCAGTTCCCATACTTAAAAATCGAACAGGATGTGTGTCGAAGGTAGTTAATTGAATAGCTTCTTGTCCAGGACTGATTGCCTGCTTGTACACATTAAAATTTCCGGAACGCTCACTTAAAAAGTACATAGAGCTTTCATCATCTGACCAGATAGGATGTCTGTCTTCACCTTTATAACTCGTAATCATAGTATGCTTCTGCGTATTGCTATCGTACGTCCAGATATCTCTCGTTATACTGGACTCATGGTGCTTTCTCCATATATTTTCTCCTCCAGGTTTATCGTGGTAGATCATTTTATTCCCTGCCTTATTGTATTGCACATATTCAGCTGGCAAGGTGAAAACTTGATCCACCTGTCCACCCTTGGTAGAAACAGAATATAATTCAGGTTGACTTCTTGTAGGATATTGTCTATGTTCTGCAACATCCATTCTAACTGCCCCGAAAACTACCTCGTTTCCAGAAACGGAAAATGTAAATGGAGTCTCATCCACAGAATGATACGTAAGTCGACTGGCTTGTCCTCCGTCTGCAGGCATGATAAATATATCGAAGTTACCATATCTATCTGATGCGAAGGCTACTGAATTTCCGTCAGGACTCCATATTGCTTGATAATCATGAGCCGTATGAAAGGTCAACTGTCTAGCATCACCTCCTTGCGCACCTACCACATATAGATCTCCTTTATAAGTAAACACGATTTTACTTCCATCTGGTGAAATGGAAGGATATCGCAACCAAGTCGGTGAATCTTGCGCATGAAGAACGATCGTAAATAAAATGAATAAATAAGATGTCAAGAACATCTTACAGTATAAGTTAGTGTTTCGCATGGTTATTAAATATTTAATTGATGGTTATAATTGATCGAAATATACGATAGGAAAACAGGAATCATCATATTTTATCTATGATTTAGAACATTAATTCACTTCATTTCGTAAAAAACTATGTTCTCTATTTTTGATTCTCGAAATGAAGTGTAAATTTGCGATCCGAAATCAGTTATACCCTCAGGAGGAGTGGCAGAGCTGGTTTAATGCACCGGTCTTGAAAACCGGCGTACGTTAACGCGTACCGGGGGTTCGAATCCCTCCTCCTCCGCATAAGAAAGAGTTGCTCAATAACTGAGCAACTCTTTTTAATTTTTACGCCTATTCACATTTCTTAAAAAACATCCTCCGCCCTTCTTATTTCAATTTATTAAGATTAATTTAAACCGTTTTTAAGAGAGAAATATACCTT
>CAZFJO010000338.1:0-3942 GCA_964518915.1 uncultured Saprospiraceae bacterium | reverse complement strand
CTATAACATCGCGTTTAATGACAACCAGACAGATATCAACGTAGCCAACCTCGCTGACCTTACTGGCTGCTACTCTTTATCTAATCCCATCATTGTCAACAGATTAGAAGGAGGCACAGATGCTGGAGTCATAATAACCAATGACAATACCTTCCTATGCGCTGGTGATGCAGAACAAGATCTGATCGAAGTTTTAATTTCTGGAAACGCGGGAAATATTTCTACATTTGTTGCTGTCACGACCGACAGTACGATACTTGAATATCAGGATTCTAACGTGTTTGATTTTTCGGATGCAGGTGACGGTATATGTTTCATCTTTCATATTGATCATTTCGATGGTCTCAGAAATTTAGAAGTAGGAAACCACCTCGATGATCTAGAAGGATGCTTCGCGATTTCTAATGGAATTGAGATAAACAGAAATGGTGTTAATGCAGGTGAGATAATGACCACAAGAGGCGATACAATTATAACAATATGTGTCGGTGACAATCGATCTGATGTTCTTGACATACAACTTACTGGAGCATTTGGTAAAAACAGTCTATGGATATTTACGGATGATTCTGATATGATACTCGCAACGACTACTGATATCGATGCAGATCAAGACGACCTACCAGAAGGAAAATGCCACATCTACCACGTAAGCTCTGAGGATGATCTTGCAGGAACTGAAGCTGGCAATAGCATAAACGATCTTACAGGATGCTATGACATATCTAATAAGATTGAACTTTATAGGGTATTCGGAGCGACAATAGCCTCTGTAATCTCGACAGATAGCAATACCGATATCTGTGCTGGTAATGAAATTCCAGATCGTGTATCTGTAAGGGAATTCCCTGGAGTTGGACCTAATTCCGCCTTCCTAATTACTAATTTCAATGGAGACATACTAGAAAAAGGAACGAGTTCTACATTTGATTTTGAAAACGCTCCTAGTGGTAATTGCTTTATCCGCAATGTAAAATATATTGACGGTACGACAGGTATTGAAGTCGGTGGCAACATCAACCTTATAGAAGGATGTTTCTCTATCTCTAATTCCATTCAGATTGATAAAACACAAGTGCTAGGTGGTGTCTTAACAACTACAACGGGAAATACTCAACTAGATCTATGCAAGACAGGAAATGGCAACGATGACATCAACCTTATTCTAGAAGGAGAAGTAGGAGCATTTTCAAGGTTTATGGTTACCGATGTTTCTGGGAATATTGAGGAAATAGGCGGATTACCATTTTTCGATTTCAGCAATGCCCCTATAGGTACTAGATTGGTATGGCATATAAGTTATGCAGATGGTATTCTAGGGTTAAACAGAGGAAGCAATATCAACCAATTAATCGGTTGCTACGATTTATCTAATTCTGTCACCATTAGTGTGTCCGAAATCAGGGGTGGAAACATCATGACTACAACAGAACAGACCGAGGTTGTTGTCTGCGCTGGTGACGGAGTTCCTGAAGTGGTGGAAGTATTACTGTCAGATGTATTCGGCAATAACAGGACATGGGTGCTTACTGATTCAGAAGGAACGATGCTCTCCTTCCCTACTGGCCCGACCTTCACATTCGAAGACAGTCCATCTGGAATATGCTTCCTGAGCAATCTAACTTTCACAGATGCAACAACCAACATAGAAGTCGGAAACAACCTATCAAGTATTATCGGGTGTTATGATGAATCCAATAGAATTACCATTACTAAAAATGCAGTTGCTGGTGGAAACATATCTTATGAATCCATCTCTTCTTCAAGTTTAACCGTATGTGGAAGTGATGCATCAGATGATATCATAAGCATCAATATATCGGGTACAGAAGGCCTGAATCAGCGGTTAATCATTGTGGATGAATCAGGAACAATATTAGACGCATTCGGAGCTCCTACTTATGATTTAAATAATCTCGCTGATGGCATATACAGTATATACAATGTTTCATTCTTCGATTTAGAAGGATTGACCGTCGGAAACATGTTATCGGACTTAAGTGGTTGTTATCATTTATCTAATCGATTAGAAGCTAATGTTATATCGACAGCAGGTGGCGTACTGACAGACGGAGATGACAATACGGAAACCACCGTATGCCTAGACGGGGTCTCCCCTGCTATGGTCAACATTAAGTTATCTGCGAATCGAGGAAGCAACACTTCTTTTATGATTACAGACATGGATGGAAGAATCCTTCAATCTAATCCTCAACCTCCATTTAATTTCGCTAATGCTGGTTCAGGAATATGCAACATATACAGCATCAGTTACGAGGATGGAATAACAGGAAAATTTAATGGTAGTAATATAGGTGACATAGAAGGTTGCTTCAGTTTGTCTAATCCTATAACGGTTACAAGAGCTGAAATCAAGGGCGGTACACTATCCCTTCCTGGAGGTCTTACGCGTTTCGACGCATGCGTCAACGATGAAATCGTCGACACAACTACCTTCATAATTTCTGACAATGCTGGCTCTATGACAGAATACGTTTTAACCGATACTTCAGGCGTAATACTTACTATATACGCGGATGCTTCCATTGACTTCGAGACGACTGGAGTCGGAAGAAGTCTGATATATGCCATCAGTTACCATGGTCAAGTAGCCGGACTAAATAGTGGCGAGCATATAGATAGTCTTGCAGGATGCTTCGCGCTTTCTAACGCGCTTGAAGTCATCAGAAAAGAAGGAGAAACATGCAGTGTTTCTACATTGAGTTATAATGGGGAAGATTACGAAATCAACCTGTTTCCTAATCCTGTATCAACTACCTTGAATATTGAAACAGATCTAAATCTCAATCTGATTGAGAAAGCGTTTATCATAAATATAGATGGCAGAAATGTACAAAATGTACCGTTAACTCAGTTGAAAAGCAAAAAAATCATTACCGACAACCTTGCTCCTGGAATCTATCTTCTGAATTTATCTACTGAAGCACAGAGTGCACTGATCAAGTTTATCAAGCAATAAAAGTAAAACAGCAGAGAAGTCATATTCATAGTTATATGACTTCTCTTTACTACTAGTTATAAGGGGTATTCTAAGTGGGATTTTTCTTTATATAACTTGGACCCTTTCCATAAAGTGTTTCTTTCGACTTCTAGAAACTACCACCTCTTTTCCATCTCTCATCTGAACCCTTAACCCATCTTTTTTAAGCAGCTTAACTGCGTGACGTAGATTGATAAGATGAGAATGATGGATTCTACAGAACCACAATTGAGACAGAGAGTTCTCAACTTCTTTCAGTGTTTTAGACAATAGTATTTTTTTACCATTAACGAGGGTGACTTCGGTATAATTTCCACAAGAGTGGCACTTAAGAATATCTGATTCTCTGGTCAGGATGTATTCATTACAATTGTGCAATACTACGATTTTCTGAGTAATCTGGGTTGAGGCTTCCATACGATAGTGAGTTTACTTTTCATTGCAAAAAATGATTGTCTAGTTTCGTTTTCACAAATATGCCTTCTTTCTTTTCAAGGAAATAGAGTAAAAATATCTAAAATGTAAGCAGGTAATATTACCTGCTTCTTATAGATATTTACTCTAAATATCTAGCAATGGTGGAAATACTTACCGATTGTTAAAATCAAGTCTTATTTTAATCTCATTAACTATTTAAAACGAACGTAATACTTATTAAATCATGAAAGAAAAGAAACGTAAACCGAGAAAACCAACTAAGTCATCTTCACCTAATGATCGCATAGTCACTTTCGAAGAAGAGCCCATTAGGAAATTAATGCTTATCAATAAAAAACCTATTTATGAAATTGGAGACTTCATCGAAAAGACTAAAGCTAAAAGATGGACAGGCAACTATAGGAAGAATGAGAGAAACAGAAGAGAAACAATCAAAGGCGAACCTGTTGTAAGTCATCTATTCGGAAAAGGTAAAATTCTAGAACTATTAGGTCAACCAGGAT
>CAZFJO010000337.1:0-3950 GCA_964518915.1 uncultured Saprospiraceae bacterium | reverse complement strand
ATTTAGTATAAGCATCTCATCTGTATTATCGGCTCAGGTAGATGCAAGATTATTCTTATACCCAGACGTGTCTGACAGTCACATCGCCTTTACCTATGGAGGAGATATCTGGACTGTGGATAAATCAGGTGGAGTTGCAACTCGGCTTACTTCCGCTAAAGGAACTGAAACATTCCCTAGGTTTTCTCCTGATGGGAGCGAACTTGCATTCAACGGCAACTACGATGGGAATACTGATATATACATTATTTCTCCAGGTGGAGGCATACCAGACAGGATTACTTATCATGGAATGAATGATCGGCTCCTAGACTGGCATCCTGACGGAAAATCTATACTATATGCTAATTCCAGCGAAAGTGGAAAGCAACGATTTTCACAATTTTATTTAATAGATAGAAACGGAGGACTACCTACTAAGCTTCCCATTGTCCACGGAGAATTCGGGAGTATTTCTTCCGACGGAAAGAAAATTGCTTTTACCGATAGATCCAGGGTATTTAGAACATGGAAGCGGTATAAGGGAGGTACAGCACCGGATGTGTGGATGTTTGACTTAGAGACTCTTGAATCTGAGAATCTAACCCAGAATGCATTCAATGATGAAATCCCTATGTGGGTAGGAAATAAAATATACTACTTATCAGATCAAGGACCACTCCAGCGGTTCAACATCTGGGTATATGACATCACATCTAAGTCTCATAAGCAAGTAACTTTTCACAAGGATTATGATGTCCATATTCCATCTCAAGGTAAATCTGAAATGGTTTATGAAGCTGGAGGAAAAATCTATCTACTTGACCTAAATACTGAGGTAGAGAAAGAAGTGAAAATCAAGATTACTTCTGATATGATTACCCTCAAGGAAAGAAAAGAAAGTGTCAAGGACTACGCAACAGACTTTATGATTAGCCCTGACGGAAACAGAGCTGTGGTTGCTGCTAGAGGTGACATATTCTCACTGCCAGCAGAGAAAGGTATCGTAACGAACTTAACTCGTTCTGCAGGTTTCGCTGAGCGGACTCCAGCATGGTCACCAGATGGTAGATACATAGCTTACTGGAGCGACAAGTCAGGAGAATATGAGCTTACAGTAAGAGATATGAAGGAAGGAAACAAAGAAAAGAAACTTACCAATCTAGGTCCAGGGTATAGATATCAATTATACTGGTCACCAGATAGTAAGAAGTTGAGTTTCGTGGATCAGACGATGACCATTCATTATTATGACATGTTGACTAATAAAGTCACAAGGATTGATCAAGACATTTCTTTATTCGAAGGAGGGCTGAGAGGATGGACGTGTTCATGGTCGTCTGACAGTAAGTGGATGGCGTATAACAGGATGCTGGATAACGGCAACAATGCCATCTTTTTTTATGATGTAGATAAGGGAGAATCTAAGCAAGTTACTTCTGGATTCTACTCAGATATGAACCCTACGTTTGACCCAGATGGAAAGTATCTATACCTGGCTACTAATAGAACGTTTAACCCTTTATACAGCAACTATGACAATACTTGGGTTTACCCCAATGCCACTTCTCTAGCTCTTATACCGCTGAGAAAAGACATTCCTTCTCCTATGGCACAAGAAAATGATACCGTAGCCATTACGGTAGAAAAAGAGGAGAAACCAGCTACGGATAAAAAGAAAGATAAAAAAGAGGTAGCTGATGAGGACGATGGGCTTAAAATAGATTTCGACGGTTTCGAGCGGAGGATGATCGTACTACCACCTCAAGCAGGGAATATAGCTGATTTAAAAGCAGTATCCGGGAAACTTTTATTTAGAAGATTTCCTAATTCGGGAAGCAACGGCGGAGGTGCCTCCTTGAAATATTTCGACTTAAAGTCCAAGAAAGAAGTTACCGTCATTGACGGCTTAGGAGGGTACGAAGTAAGCCATGACGGCAAGAAATTGTTGATTGTAAAAAATGGAGATGCCAGCATAGTCAACGTCGGGAAGAGTCAAAAAATGAAAGAAAAGCTGCCCCTTTCAGAAATGGTTATGACTGTTAAACCAAGAGAAGAATGGATGCAGATATTCAATGATAGTTGGAGGTTTCAGAGAGACTTCTTCTACGACACTAAGATGCATGGACTTGCTTGGGAAGAAATGAGAGATACTTACGGAAGTATGTTGCAATATGCCATGACTAGAAATGATGTTAATTTTATACTAGGCGAATTAATAGGAGAGCTAAATGCTTCACATACTTATAGAGGTGGAGGCGATCAGGAAAATGCGGATACAGAGCCAGTAGGTTATCTTGGCATCGACTGGGGTTTCTCTAATGGCAACTATACAGTAGCATCTATCATCAGAGGAGCAGACTGGGAGACTGAAGTAAAATCACCGCTAGATGAGCCAGGAATCAACATCACCCCAGGCGATTATATTCTTGCGATCAATGGGGTTGCGCTTACAGAATACAATAGTCCTCATGAAGCACTGGCAGGCCACGCAGGAAAAACAGTCTCGCTTACTTACAATTCTACCTCTACATGGGAAGGAAGCAAGGAAGTTCTTGTGAAAACATTGAGATCAGAAACTAGGTTAAGAAACCTCGCTTGGATTGAATCTAATCGAAGAAGGGTCGATGAGGCCTCTAATGGTCAGATAGGATATATCTACGTCCCTAGTACGGGATTCGATGGACAGAATGAACTGGTACGTCAGTTCTATGGGCAGTGGGATAAGGCAGGATTGATCGTAGACGAGCGCTTCAACAATGGAGGACAGATTCCTGATCGGTTTATTGAATTACTAAACAGAAAGCCCCTTGCTTACTGGGATGTAAGAGATGGAAAAAACTGGCAATGGCCGCCCGTGGCGCACTTCGGTTCTATGGCGATGTTGACTAATGGATGGTCAGGATCTGGAGGAGATGCCTTCCCAGACTATTTCAGAAAAGCGGAACTCGGTCCATTGATCGGAGGAAGAACTTGGGGTGGATTGATTGGCATCAGTGGAGCTCCGACGCTTATCGATGGAGGAAGTGTATCCGTGCCTACCTTCAGGATGTATAATCCAGATGGGACTTGGTTCGCAGAAGGACATGGAGTAGAACCAGACATTGCAGTAGTAGAAGATCCTACCCTACTCGCTAAAGGAATAGATCCCCAATTGGAAAAAGCCATTGAAGAAGTTATGAAATCTATAATCGAAAAAGGACCGCTTCATCCTAAGACGCCGCCGCGAGAAAATAGATCTAGGATTATAAAGCCATAATACATCCTTAGACCAAAGCTAAAAAGAGGCTGTCTCGAAAGAAGACAGCCTCTTTTTTATGTCATAAAAGAAATAAATCAAGAAAGGAAGAACAATTGTATTTAATAAAAATCAAGGGGAGTTCGAAACTATTAAGCCTAAGTGTAGGTCTTCGATAATGTATAAATAAAACACATTTAATACATCATAGAAAATCAACCATCGGTGATAAGAATGCTCGCAACGATTCTATTATTAAAAATAGGTTTCTAATCGATACAGGTGAAGACACTTGAAAATCTAATAATAGAAAATTGTTACTTACCACTGAATCTACTTCCTTACGAAGTTTAATCTATGCAGTTTAATACCATCCATACTTTCCTTTCGATTATATAAATGGACATGATTATTGGTAAATAAAACATCGTAGATACTATAATGCTTATCAATCAAGGTCTCTCCTACCTTTCTGAAATGCTCATCAAGAACAATGATCGATATCCTGAAACCTTGATTGCCTTTTTCTCGATAATCAATCAATGAATTCTTTAAATGTACAACTCGATAGGTCAACTTATTTTTCTGATCATAGAACACTTCATTAAAATCAGGCTGAGTCACGAAATATTCTTCCTCTTCTTGACTAGAGGGATTATTTTTTCTAAATCTCCGTTGCGGATCATTATCTAGTGGAAGAACTCTATCGAAATAATCAGAGTCTGTTAAGTGC
>CAZFJO010000336.1:0-3955 GCA_964518915.1 uncultured Saprospiraceae bacterium | reverse complement strand
CAATAAATACAAAATAGTGCTTCAGAAGATAAGTATCATTATAGCCTTCTTTTTCTTTTTAAGTCACCAAGCTGATGCTAGGCACATAGTAGGTGGTGATGTGGAGTATGAGTGTTTATCCGTGGATACCATTTCTGGGAGAGCTACATTTCTTATAACATATTCTATCTACAGGGATGCAGCTGCGGCCAATGCTGCGGGGTTTGACCCGGATGCAACTTTTGGAGTGTTTACAGGCAATGGGTCTACATGGAGGTTTGCAAGGTCTGTTAATAATATTCCTCCGCAGGATATATCGAGAATAACAGAAGTGGGATCTAACCCTTGCATTATAGTGCCTCCCGGTGTACGGGTTGAAAAAGGTATTTATCAGTTTGAGTTGACGTTGCCTATATTAGAAGATGAGAGCTATATGATTGCGTATCAACGTTGTTGTAGAAATGTGACAATCAATAATATTGTAAGACCGGATGAAAAAGGTGCGGCTTTTACGATAGAAATAAGTCCTACATCTCAGAAAACCTGCAACAATTCTCCATCATTTAATAAGTTTCCTCCCATCGTTATCTGTCTCGGAGAAGAGGTTAATTTCGACCATAGCGCAACAGACCCAGAAGGTGACCAACTGGTTTATGAATTCTGTGCACCATTGACAGCAGGAGGTCAAGACGGTGTCAATGGTGGAGACCCTAACAGTTGTACAGGAGTAAGGCCAGACCCTAATCGATGCTTGCCTCCTTTTGAGGAAGTACAATTTGTATTGCCAAATTATAGCTCAGTAAATCCGCTCGGTGGGGCGCCTAGAATTACAATGAACTCTACTACAGGTCGAATAAATGGAATTCCTAATATAGAAGGCCAGTTTGTTGTAGGTGTATGTGTTAAGGAGTTTAGAGATGGGGAGTTAATAGGTACGATAAGAAGAGATTTTCAATTTAATGTTACACCTTGCGAGCAGACTGTTGTAGCCGATATCGCTGCTACAGCAGATATCGGTCCTCAGATGTATGAAATCGTATCATGTGGGGAAACATCTGTAGACTTTGTCAATCAGAGTTTCGAAGAAGCCAACATCATTTCTTACGAATGGAATTTTAATATCGATGGAGAGGAAGTAATCAAGAATACCCGTGACGCTACTTTTGCCTTTCCAGGATTAGGTTCTTACGTAGGAACAATGATCATTAATAAAGATACAGAATGTGCTGATACCGCAAGTATTGAGGTGAATGTCTTTCCAAATATAGAAGCTGATTTCGTATTTGATTACGACACATGTATAGCTGGGCCTGTTCAATTTATAGATCAATCAACAAGTGGGGCAGGTGCTATTATCAATTGGGAATGGACATTTCAAGATAGCTTGATGGCGACGCTCCCGCTGGCAGAGCATCAATTTCTTACCCCTGGAAATAAAGATGTCAGGCTTATTGTAGAAGATATAAATGAATGCCAAGACACCCTTGTTTCTACTATTTTATGGCAGCCAGCCCCTTCTACCATCATTGTAGAACCAACAAGTTTTATAGGTTGCGCTCCGGCCAACATATTTTTTAACAACTTGACTTCGCCTATAGATTCTACTTACTTAATAGAGTGGGATTTCGGAGATGGTTCAGATGGAAGTGGAGAAATAAGTCCTTTTCATGTGTTTGATGAGGAAGGCAGATATGATGTCTCCATTGACATTACTACTCCTATAGGATGTACAACATCTAGGATATTTAGAGATTGGATACTTATTGAACCAAAACCTACGGCAGGATTTTCTTTTACACCGGAAGTACCTTCCATCCTCAATAAGGAGTTGACTTTTACGGACGAATCAGAGGGAGCGATAGGATACCAATATATATTTGACAATTTAGGGGTTTCATTTGACAGCGATCCGGTCTTCGTTTTTCCGGATACAGGAATTTACGTAGTACAACAAGTTGTCGTGAATGAATATAGTTGTACGGATACCTTATCCGCCATAATAGATATAGCCCCGACTACCAACATATTTATGCCAACCGCATTTACGCCCAATAACGATGCCCTTAACGACGTCTTCATAGGGATAGGGTTGTCAGATGGAGTTTCAGATTATACCTTTAACATATTCAATAGATGGGGAGAGAAGGTGTTTGGGACAGATGATACGAGTGAAGGATGGAATGGAAAGAAAAACAATTCAGGAAGGGAATCACCTAGCGGGGTATATGTTTTCGTGATTGACTATGTTACTTCAAGAGGAGAAAACGAACAGATTAAAGGTCATGTAACCTTGATTAGATAAACTATATGTCCGCTGAACTGAAAAGAAGCACTTGCTTATTTCTTATTTTGCCACAATGAATAAGAGGATTAACAAGCTATATTGCCTGATTATAATTCTTGGTTGTTTATTGCCATCCGTAGGTAAGTCAACCCATATAGTGGGTGGGGATATAACTTATGGTTGCAAAGGAATAAGTGCGGATAGTATGATCACTCTTGTTATAACTTGTACCATCTATAGAGATGCCGTTAATGGACTTGCTCCTTATGATAATCAAGCGGAATTCGGAATATATAGAGGAGGATTAAGACGATGGCGATCTGTAAGAACGATCACTTCATCGGTAAGAGATATTTCGGAAATTCAGAATCCTAATGTGAATCCCTGCCTCGAATTTCCTTCTAACATTGTTGTTGAAAAAGGGGTTTATCAGTTTGAAGTTACCCTGAGTATAATAGATGAAGATTACATGATAGCCTATCAGCGCTGTTGTAGAAACGAAACCATTAATAATATTGTAGACCCAGGAGGTACAGGTGCAGCATTTACGGTAGAGATTACACCATTTGCGCAGCGGCAATGTAATTCCAGTGCCTCTTTTAGGCAATTTCCACCTACGATAATCTGTGTAAATGAAAGATTAAATTTCGATCATTCAGGTATTGATTTTGAAGGAGATGAGCTGGTCTATGAATTCTGTTCTCCTGTTAATGCGGGAGGAGTTGGAGATGGTGATATATGTACGACTCCACTGCCACCTGCAGCAGCCTGTCTTCCTCCATTCGATTTAGTCAGATTTCAGCGCCCTTCTTACACTGCTCAAGAGCCCATGGCCGGAAACCCTATTGTGTCCATAAATCCTGAGACAGGAAGGATTACTGGAGTACCTAATATAGAAGGACAATTCGTTGTAGGAGTCTGCGTAAAAGAGTTTAGGGACGGCCGGTTGATGGCTACGATAAAGCGGGATTTTCAATTTAATGTTACGAAGTGTTTTAAACCAGTTACTGCCCAGTTAGATGATGCGGAGCGAGTAGGGTTTCAAGAATACTTAATAAAAGGATGTGGTCCTACAGAAATTGAATTTAACAATGCCAGTTTTGAGCCTGAGAATATCTTTTCCTATTCTTGGAAATTTGATATCAATGGGGAAGTGACCTCTAGTGCTAGAGATGGTGTTTTTAATTTTCCTGGTCCTGGTTTATTTAATGGTTTAATGATCTTAAACGAAGGAGATCAATGCGCTGATACAGCTAAGGTTATAGTAGATATAGAGCCAGAATTAATCGGAGACTTTACTACTGATTTCGATCCATGCGAGTTCGGTCCTGTGGATTTCAAGATAAACATAGATACCTCTTCAGCAGCACTAGTCAGGTTAGATTGGGATTTCGGAGATGGCGGGGTAAGTACAAGAATAGAACCTACTCATCAGTATGCTGAACCAGGTATTTATCCTGTTAAGTTGACCTTGTTAGATGAAAATAGATGTAGAGATACGGTATTTAAAGATATTTTCTGGAAGCCTGCTCCTGAAATAGTAGTTGTAGAACCTTCTACATTTATAGGGTGCAATCCTGGAGAAATCTTTTTTAGTAACCTATCTACCCCCATAGATAGTACATATGATGTTCATTGGGAGTTCGGAGATGGCAACACCTCATCGGACGTAAGTCCTACCCACATCTATAC
>CAZFJO010000335.1:0-3958 GCA_964518915.1 uncultured Saprospiraceae bacterium | reverse complement strand
GCTTAAGAATCTGCTTATAAGTATATCTACCTTCAGAACGAGGATTTCTAGGGTCGTATGTACACCAGTCAATTACTATCCACGTTCTGATGATCTTAACACACGCATCTTCTACGATATAGAATCGCTCATCTTCATATGAAATTGCTGCTTGGCTGCATCGATCATCTACAATTCTAGTTATGAATCTATCAGCTAGATTTTCTGTATCGAAATCCGCTTCGCACATATCTGTTTCATAGTTGTCTGGCCATTCAATATCATCTCTTGAGAAAGGATCAGAATCTATGATGTATATATCTTGTTCACAGGCATCTTTTAATCCTTGAGCATCTACTACCGTCCATGTCCTTCGCACATGTCCTTGACCACATTGATCGATGTCTACATCGTCTTCATAAGAGACTGTAATATCAGGACAATTGTCTATGGCATTTATGCCAGGGATTACATCTCCTGTTAAAGTTAGATCTGTAAAATCTTCGTGGCAATCTAGAGTTACATCTGGAGGACACGTAAGATGCGGAGGCAATTTATCTTGTACAAGAACCTCAACCATACATGTATTGTGATTTCCAGAACTATCTGTTACTCTAAACTCAACCATCAATCGCTCTCCTATTTCTTCGCAACAGAACATAAGCGTATCTCTCCATACTAAGTAGTCGTATCCGCACACATCGACATTGAGATTTCCGATCTGCATTTTCCTTGCCTTGTACTCAACTATTTCACAATTATCATGACTTCCATCGTCAAATGTAAGCGCTGGAACCTTAGCTAAGCCATGTGCCCCTATACTTGCAACTGTAAATTCATCACATACAGCAACTGGAGGCACGAAATCAACAACCGTTACTATAAATATTTCTTCAGAAGCTTGATCGCACTCATCTATGACTCTCCATTTTATGGCTGTACGACCTACCGGTAGTGAATCTATGGTAAATGAGTTTTCCCCAGCTACTCTTACATACTTAGTCGTAAAAACACCGTTAACTAAATCTATATTTCCTAAGAAATCGGCATATAGGTAACTCAGCTCGTAGGTGAAATTCTCACTACAATTATCCGTAACCATCGGTAGCTCCGGCGAGTATGTCGCACTGCAATCATATGTATCAGTGCTTATTGTCATATCCGGAATGTCTTCTATTTCTGGACCTTCTTCATCTACAACCTTGATAATCTGTACGTGCTCAAGTATATCTCCAGAACACCATTCTAGTACTTTCCACTGTCTTAATAATTTATAAGATTTAGGACAGATTTCTAAAACGTGGTCTTCATGAGGGAAGATCTGAATAGTCTCACAGAAATCACCACTAGGTCTTCCCGTTACATCAGGACTAGGTACTTCGTCACCATATAATTCACACGATAACGGGTCTAGCTCAATTCCATCATAATTAGGTGGCCACACAAGTGTAGATACATCGTTTCTGTACACAAAAATAAGTTGCGTACATGGTGTGGATATATTTCCTTGCTCGTCTTGAGCGTTCCATGTTCTTCTTATCACTTCCGCAAATGGGCTTTCACAACCAGGAGTAGATACCTCATCTGAGAATGTCGCAAGCGCTGGACCACAAGGGTCTAGTCCATCTAGCATAAACTGGTTGTCACCGATCATTTCTGCCGTATTGAAGTCTACATCAGGGCCAGGGAAAGTAACCCTTCCTCCTGACTGCATCACTACAAGCACTAATCGATTTATTGTTCCACCGTTGGCGACACCTGCATCTGCTGCATTGTCTACAACTCTTACCATCCAGTCTCCTTCTATGTCTTCTGCTTCTAGTGGAGCTAATAGAGCTGCACCTTGGAAACTTCCTACTTTTTCGGAATCCACAGTAGCACAGTCTGCTTGTAATTCAGCGTATGTCATCATAGCATCATCATCTATGGTTACACGCAATCCATTGTTGCAGACAGCTGACATTCCACTCAATAGAGGCACCATCGTCCCTGACGGACTGATGAGGGTAATTTCTAAATCACTCAATCGATCATGATCGATGTCTATATAGAAATCTATATCTTCTACTGTAGATCCTTCTAGTCCTAATACAGGTATAGTATAGGATTCATCATGAAGTGCATCCCCTTCTATAATATTATCAGGCGATACATCTGCTGCATAACTCACCCTACCGCTAATCAGCGAACCCGGAATGGTAGAACCAGTACAGGTAGTATAGACTGTATCGCATATAAGCGGTGCAGGTGCCTTGTCTTCTACTAATACCATACCCCAGCAAGAATTGCCAGAGCTAGCAGTAACGTTGACTTTTAAGGTTTTTCCTATCTGAGCTGCTCCGAGTGTATTGCCTAGGCTATTGCCAAATTCATCTTCGACATCTACGGTTAATACTTCTCCTGGACAATCGATCTCCCCTTCTAAAACCGTCGGAGGCTCTATCAGCAGTTCACAATTACCATCGAGCGAGGCATAAATAAGTTCATTACATGCAAGTGCACACTGAGCATTCAAGCTTCCTGCAGCAAAACATGTTAAACATAATAAGAGAAAAACCTTCATAAGGCTTTCAATCCTATTATTAATTCCAGTGTAAAAATTTCTACTTTTCATGAAAGAAAAATTTGCGATTAAGGGGTGTTCCCATGATAAATCGGATTCTAAATAATTTTTTATGAAATACGTTATAGTCATTCAAATTTGTATTACATTGTTTTTCAGTGTTCTATACATTTAATTTTTAAATATGTATGGATTTCACCAAAGACAAGGGAATGAAAGACAAACATTATACCATTCTGCTATATGTTTTCTACCCTTAGAAATTTTATTACCTTGTAAGTAGGATAACTATCAATATGAGCTCGGATTTAGAAAAGAAGATGCAACCATGTTTTAACTGCTTCAATGATATCTACGTTGATGCTAAGTTCTGTCCGGTGTGTGGTCAAGCCAATCATCCTACTAAATTGTCTGTAAAAGAATTGGTCAGTGATTTCTTTAGTAATTTCTTTAATTGGGATTCTCGATTCTTAGCAACCCTTAGAAAAATCTTTAAACCTTCCTACCTCACACATGAATACTTAGCTGGCAAGCGTAAAAAGTACATGAACCCTATTCGATTCTTCTCGTATCTACTCATCATACAATTCGCTGTAGTAAATTACTTTTTCAATGCTCAGATAGATCTGAGTGAAATAGATAAAGGGGAAGAAGAACTCGCCATCAATGCTGAGCATGCAATAATGTATGATAATTACAAGCTATATATAGATTCACTGGCATTAACTTCAGAACAGAAAACCATAACAGACTCTATTGAGAAAATCTTGTTCGATGGAGTGAAGGGATCAGATAGCACTTATATGCCTATGGCTAATGGAAATTTTTTATCTTTTTCTTCATCAGACTATAATATTACTGCTAAGGACGCCTTAGAGTTGTCTAATGAGGAATTGTTCGATAAGTATGAAATTGATGGGTTTCTACCCCAGCTTGTAACTGTACAGTTTATCAAGGTCTTTAAGGATAGAGCAGGTACTATCAGACTTGTTATAGCTAATTGCTTGTGGGTAATCGTCCTTTCTATCTTCTTGTTAGCATTCGTTCTTAAGCTCCTCTATATCAGACATGACATTCACCTGGTGGAGCATATCGTCTTATTATGTAATTCACATTCTCTCTTTTTCTCTTTAGGTATTGTTGCCCTTCTAGTCGCTGCTAATATTGAAGATATAGAGTCAGTCCCAGGAAACATAGTTTCAATTATCGCCATCATTCTTGTCTTCTTTATTATGAAAAAGCACTATAAGCAAGGGATATTTAAGACCTTTATAAAATACATTTTTTCAATAATCATATATACAACGATTGTTGTTCTTTATACAGTATTTATTGACATCAATAGCTTTTTAAATGCATTCGAGATCTTTCACTTGTAGAGTGGGAATAAGCTTTATGACTAGAAAGTAACGGACA
>CAZFJO010000334.1:1446-3999 GCA_964518915.1 uncultured Saprospiraceae bacterium | reverse complement strand
TTTCTGGATACAGGGCCATTAAGTATAAAGAGGCAGGGCCGGGAATGTGGGACCTCTTATTAGTCGTTGTCATGATTATTGCTGAAGCTCTTTTTATTCAGAAGATCAAGTCTTCTAATTTAGTGTGGAACTTGGGAGTGATTTATTATACGGTCGGCTTTCTATCTTTCTATTTAGTGTATGATATCTTACGGATTACTAGAATTATCAAGAGTACACGACTCTGGTTACTTGAGCACATAGTTAAGATAACAGGTGCATATTCTGCCTTGTTTACTGCAGCTGCAGGAACAGTTCTAGCTTTCTGGGAACCGTACAATCAGATATTCAGTGCGATGCTAGGATCGCTTATGCTGATATCCGTTGTAACCTTGTATATTATTAAATGGAGGAAAACTTTATTAGTGAAATCTCCTGACTAATCATTTTTGATAGTGTAGCTTGATCGGTTTGTTTGGAGCAATGTAAAATAGGGAGACACACTGAAATACTTGAGTGAATCCTTTTAACCGAAAGGTATAATATAAGGAAGCTAAAAAATGTAAAAGGGTTCAATATCGACCCTAGTAATGACCATAATCATAGAATAAAATCCAGTGGAAATCGAAGTTGGTTGACCAAGAATAATGAATATTATTGTCGGCCGGAATATTCTGTTTTGCAGCAAGAAAATGGAAGTTTTAATGCCCTTTTAAAGGTGAAATTTAATGGAATTGTCAATTGAGTGAAATTATTTTGCAAGCGATAATTTCCTTTATTTTTACGGTTTTATTATCATTGATTTAATGTGTAATAAATTAAATGTCAGGTGTTTATCCCCTAAATGTCGGCTACTTATATTTTGTTGTTCGATTGTCCGCTGAGGACAATTTTATTCTTTCGTTCGTTATCAAAGAAAAATTTTATTGTCAATAGTTAGAAAACAACGAAACTAATAGCATATATTTGGTTGACCAATAATTGGTTGACCAACAAAATGACGTTAATTTATGCTTGACAAATTCTCTGAGGTAAGTATAGAAAATCCGTGTGATAAAATTATCCGACAGATTAGAGGACTGATTTCTACCGGTGAGTTAAAACCTGGTGATAAACTACCTCCGGAAAGAAAATTATCGGAGAAGATGAAAGTAGGTAGATCAACCATAAGAGATGCCATAAAGAAATTAGAATTCTACGGTATCGTAAAAACACTTCCACAATCTGGGACTGTCGTTTCAGGATTAGGTATCACCGCATTAGAAGGATTAATTACAGAAGTATTGAATATTGAAGAGAATGATTTCGCTTCATTAGTAGAAACACGAAAACTCCTTGAGTTAGGAGCCGTAACCAGTGCCGCTCAAAAAAGAACAGGAGATGATATCATAGCGCTTCAGAAAGCACTAGTGGCATACGAAGAGAAAATCCTATCAGGGCAACCTGCAATAGAGGAGGATTTATTGTTTCACATCAAGATTGCTGAGGCTAGTAAAAACAACGTCCTGAAAATATTGATGCTTATAATCACACCAGACATTGTTAAAAGTTTTAATCAGCTGAATGTATGTGGTAAGGATAGACCGTTTAAAGCACTTGAAGAACATAAGCAGATTCTAGAACACATTATAAATCAAGAATCAGATAAAGCTAAAGATGCCTTGCTGGAACACCTGCAAGATATTTTGGCATTTAGTAAATCTAATCCGAAACTTAAAAACTAATAGCTATGGAAGTGTAATACAGAAAAAAAATGTGAGAAGCTCCTGCAAGAACTTCTCACGGTATTCCAAATTTTTGATTTGTCATAAGATCAGCAGGCAGTATTAAGTGCCTCCCTAATTATTAATTTGAAACACAAGTCCACATGTGTGGCCAACAAAATCTTATTCAATGACCTTTAAATTTACAAAATTCGTACCCATAAGAAGTGCCTTCTTGCTTCTTATGATATTGTGCCTCTATTCCGTGGAATCAGTGGCAGAAGCTAAAGTACCACATTCTTCGAACATGATCTCTGAGAATAATGTTCAAGAAATTACTGGTAAAATTACCAATCAAGAAGGACTGCCTTTAATCGGAGTTAATATCACTGTTAAAGGAAAGAATCAAGGAGTAATTACAGATATAGATGGAAATTTCTCTATTGATGTAGATCCCACAGATGTTCTTGTAATCAGCTATGTTGGTTATGCGGACCAAGAAATACTAGTAGGAGATGGCAGCGGCCTCGACATTATCATGCAGACCGATGCACAGACACTTGATGAAGTTGTTGTTATCGGTTATGGTACACAGAAGAAATCACACTTAACAGGTTCTGTGTCTAAAGTTGAAAATGAAAAATTGGATCAGATAGCTGTAGCTAGGGTGGATGATGCCTTAATAGGTCAGGTATCTGGAGTAAATATCCAAGCGACAAGTGCAGAAGCAGGTGATGCACCGACGATAACGATCAGAGGTTTCGGATCGATCAATGCTAATTCAGGACCTGCAGTAGTTGTAGATGGATTGGTTGTAGATGCTGATTTCTTAGGAAGTTTAGATATGAATGACATTGAATCATTTGAGGTA
>CAZFJO010000334.1:0-1346 GCA_964518915.1 uncultured Saprospiraceae bacterium | reverse complement strand
GATGGAGGAAATATATCTAGTCATTCTTTTTCAGCAAGAGGAGGAAGTGAGAACACTACTTTCAGTGCATCACTTAGAACACTAGGTGATCAAGGAGTTGTGATAACAGATGACTATAGGTTATACTCTGCTAATATTAAGTTGGATACTAAGTTGTCGGATAACTTGAAATTCGGAATAAAACTTAACCCATCTTATACTAAGAGAAGAAGATTGCCTACTTCTATTCACAATCCGATCAGACAATCTCCATGGTTACTTATACACCATACAGAAGAGACGATCCAGTATGTAGATAGAGCTGTATATCCTGACGTAAAAGTAGGAGATTATTTCCTAGAGAATCATTTAGTAAACATTGATATAGATCCTTCAGATGATCAAGGTTCAAGTAGACCACGTACTTCTGGTGACATGAACCCTTTTGCTCAGTATGTAGAAAGAGAGCACTATGAGTTTAGAACGAAGCTATTGACTTCTGCATACTTGCAGTATAACATAGCGGATGGCTTGGTTGCAAAAACATCTCTTGGTGTTACTACAGAAGATAGAAGAAGAACTAGATACGATGGTGTATTGCATCATGCTGATCCAACAAGAGCACAATTCAATCTTCAGAATAGAGTTCAGAATAGATTGATCTCTGATAATACATTATCGTATACAACAGATATTGACAAGCACGGATTGAATTTTCTAGTAGGAGCAACTTTCCAGAAAAGAGCAGTAACTGATAGTCAAGTAACAGGTTCTGGATTTGCGAATGACTTATTAAAGAACTTACAAGGTGCTACTACTGTATCTGCTTTTCAAGACATCAATTTCGAAAAGAATAAGGTAGGGTATTTCGGAAGAGTTAACTATGTATATGATAACAAGTACTTAATTAATGCTTCCTTGAGAAGAGATGCAAGTTCCGTATTCGGAATTGATTCTAAGTGGGGTAGTTTCCCTGCACTCTCTGTAGGATGGAATATGCATAATGAAGACTTCTTAAGCAGTAGTGACTTGTTTAGCAAGCTGAAGCTGAGAGTTAGTTACGGTCTTACGGGTAATGAAAACTTCAACACCGGTAACGCTATCGTAGATAACTATCCATACCTAGCATTGTTGAGTACAAGTAATGCAATTGCAGAAGGAGTTATAACACCAGGTGTTTCTCCACTAAGTATTGCTAACAATCTACTACAATGGGAGGGTTCTAGAGAATTCAACCCAGGTATAGATTTTGGTTTTTCTAACGATAGATTCCAAGGATCTATTGATTACTACGTAAGAACAAGTGATAACTTACTGCTTAACAACCCTGTATCTTATGTAACAGGATTTTCAGCAGGTATTGTAAA
>CAZFJO010000333.1:0-4006 GCA_964518915.1 uncultured Saprospiraceae bacterium | reverse complement strand
TTTCTTTTTTCTGAAGTAACGGTCAATCCAGAATTCATTAACGAATATAAGTAACCATAGGAATCTAGATATGAGTGGAAAAAGATCACTCAAGAGTGCGGCTAGTAACCAGACTGCAGCCACGTTTATGCTTTTTACTTTAAGCCAGTTGCTCTTGGATTTATCAAGGGTATTTTCAGCAAGGTTACTCTTGAAGATATAACTTATCATCCATGCTTGTATCAACCCAATCATGGCGATGTTTATACAATACCACTGAAACATCCCTGTATAAGTGGTATATCTTATATATAGCTTGGTGGAAAAAGGCAAGAGTACGACGAAGAAGAGATTAAACATGTTAATCCAGAGCAACCGTTTATCAATGCGCTTAGGATAAACCATGTTATTCATGTGGGATACCCAGTATAGTACAATCACAAAAAAACTAACTATAAATCCGAGGAACTCAACAGCTTTAGCGTTGAGAATATCAATCACGGAAATAGACTCTGGATTCTTAAATATAGGAAGACTTATCTCGAAAATTAGTAGCGTGAGTGCAATAGAGAATACAGCATCACAGAAATTTTTAACTCGATTTACTTCATAGTATTCTTTGTGCATAGTGATTGAGTTGGATCACTCAATATAAGTAAATGATCATTTATGGCCTGTTATAATGCTAATTTCTTGTGGTGATTTTATACGATTTACCTAGAGTACTACCTCCGTTACTTTGTGATTGTAATTAGGTTTTTATGATTTTTTGATGACTTATACTGTTGTTGACCCATTCATAAGAAAACACAGTTTTATGAAAACGATTTATGCTTTTTTACTATTGATTATGCCATTTGCCGGTAAGGCACAGAACCTACAGTCAGCACTTGATACTTATTTTCAATTCATGAAAGAATCCAATCATGAAGCCCTGATAGATATGAGTTATCTAGTAAAGATTGATTCCACTGCTAAAGAATTTTATTTAGATATGCTAAGTGGGGCAGAGGAAGAAGGAGTGAAACTATCGATAACTCAAGTAGATGTTTTAAATACACCGAAAATAGTAGAAGATGAATCGCGAAAATTCTGTAGGGTCAAACTAAAGAGTACTTCTGCTATCGATTTTTCCGAAGAATTATCAGAAACAGAAATTAAGGATGTGATAGAAATGTACAAATATGGATTTCCGAACATTACCTATCAAGCTGATCTGCGACGAGCCAACTATAAGACCTATACGAGTATGCTTGGTATCTATGAAGAAGGAAAGTGGTTCTTTGTAGAAGAAATGACTTACTCACTAGGACTCCTTGATGATGTCTTACAAGAAGAGATATACGATCAGCTTTAATAAATATCTATGACTGTTAATTATCTGTAAATCTTGTATGCACTTTATAGAACTTAAGGTATTATAATTATCTTGATGAGAGAATAATTAAGATGACTGCAGGTTACATACTTTTTCTTTTTAGTGCTATCGGTGTTGTAAATGGAGCGGTTATAGCAGCTTACCAGCTTTTTAATTATAGATCTAAAACATCGTTGTACCTGGCAGCCTTGATATTGCTGTTCTGCTTAAGAGTAGGTGTGTCAAGCATCTATTTTTTCGAGAAAACGCTGTCTTGGGATATTGTGCAAGTAGGTATGCTAGCCAATGTTTTAATCGGACCCATATTGCTGGCCCTATTGATCGCCTATTTTAAGGACCCCATCGAACGCTATTACAATAAATATTTAATAGGAATACTTGTATTACTTGTCACAGCATCGTTGGTTTTTCCGTTTAGAGATCATCCCGATCTCTGGGATCATACCATCAGATTCATATTGCATGGAATTTTATTGACTCACCTATTGCTGGCAATTGTATACACAGTCCGCCAAATTACAAGGCGTAAGAAAAAGATAAAATGGAAACCCATTATATGGATCGCAACAGTATTGATGATCTGTCTGGGTTTCGTTATATCCTTATATACATCTTATATTATCGGCCCTTTAATTGCGACAGTGATATTCTACTTAGGTGTATTGTTATATACGCAATATGGTAAAATGGATTTAGTTAGTGTAAAAGAAGTAGTTACTGAAAGGGTAGATGAAAATGACTTTTCAGATAAGTTAGAGCAGGTCTTTATGTCTGAAAAATTATTCCTTAATCCAGAATTAAAAGTAATTGATGTTGCACGGAGCCTTAATACGACTCCTCATCTATTGTCTAGATATATGAAAGAAGAATGCGGTGGTTTTAAGCAATATCTCAATTCCCAGCGGGTCTATCATGCACAATCCCTCATGAAAGAAAAACCGCATTTTACCATCGAGGCCATTGGCTATGAATCTGGGTTTAAATCAAGGTCAACCTTTTTCTCTTCGTTTAAGAAAGTTGTAGGTATGACACCATCGCAATATAGAAACCAGCAATAAGTCTCTGAGTTTTAAGTCCTGAATTCAGATTTTAGGACAGGTACAGGAAATTGTAATTAGGTTGTAAGGTGACATGGTGTACCTTCAGAAGGAAAAAATATATCACACCATGCGATCAATCGTAACCATCCTTCTATGTGTCCTTTACTCGGCAGCTATTTCAACACAGGTATCCCTTACGCTAGCTTGGGAATCGGATACTACATTATACACGGTAGAATCCGTTATTTATGATGCTGAATCTGACTATATCTATGCTGCATGTATCTATGGTAATTTTATGGCTAAAGATGGAAACGGATTCATAGCTAAGCTGGACAAGAAAGGCAAGATAATCAATCGCACCTGGGTATCGGGATTAGATGCTCCGACAGGACTTGCCATCCGTCAAGGAAAGTTGTACACAACAGATATTGATCGCATCATTATAGTAGATATAGAGACAGGGTTGATCGATAGTAGGTTATTCTTGCCTGATGCTAAAGCACTCAATGACATTGCTGTTGATGGTCAAGGAACGTTGTATGCTTCGGATACAGAAGGGAATAAAATATTCAAGGTTGTCGGAGAAGAAATCTCATTATATGATGAGGAAGTAGAAACACCCAATGGTCTTCTCGCTCTGGGTACGGATTTATATGTCACGCAATGGACGCCGAGATGTCTCCGTAAGTATGATGGAAGAAGGGGTATTGATTTTCCCATGTCTTATAGTATTCCTGAAGCGGATGGAATCCATTTAATTTCAGATTATGGATTAGTGGTTTCCTCATGGGGTGGGGAAGTACGATTGATTGATGGAGTCGGGAACAATGTTGAGATTTTAGACACACGGGGTAGCGGTATTCAAGCTGCAGATATTACTTATATCGCTGAAGGCAATTTACTCTTGGTGGCTACATTTAACCACAACCGCATTATGGCGTATAAAATGGAAACCCAGGATAAAGTAGTCTATCCTATTAAGATAGATCCCAGAATTCTATCTGGGCAAGACCTGGTACAAGTGGTTTCGGGAGACGACCCTGAGAGAGAACTTTATCAGAATCAGTTATACAGAGGGAAAGATATAAGCGTATACACTGTTGCTACAGAATCCAAGAAGGCAGTATGGGAAGACTATAGCATTACAGAATTTATCGCCCCTCTTAATGGTCGTGCAAGATTAAAACCCACTGGACAAGAGGATGTTTATTTTAATACCGGAGAAGCTTTTGTTGTTCCTAAGGGTTATGATGGAGAATGGGAGACACAAGGTGGGTCAGAATATTTAATGGAACTTTCTGTCATTGCTTCTTACCCTAGAGATGCTGGTAAGAATATACTGCATATGCCGAAAGGCATACCCGATTACTTATATTCAGGGCTAAACTTCGACCCTTCTCATCCTTCAGATACTTTAAGGTATATAACCGTATTCAGAGACAATGAATTAACCATCAGGGTAAGCGAGGAGAAACCACAGATTGATAGAAATTACAACCAGGATAGAGACGAATTACTTAAAATTGTATCCGGTAGCCTGAGCATTTATGTAGATAAGATGAAGCATGATTTCTATCCAGGAGATTATGTAATCTTACCAGCAGGC
>CAZFJO010000332.1:0-4030 GCA_964518915.1 uncultured Saprospiraceae bacterium | reverse complement strand
TTTAACAGAATTATTAAGCACCCCATCTACAAACACAGATATTTCAAACGTGTCAATTCCAGGCTTTAAGTAGTTCCAGGTAAGTAGAACATCTCCCTGATCCGGTCTGGGAGTAGCCTGTACTCCATAAGGACTTGTAAGAGGGAAAGCAAAACCGTCTTCCTCTACCTTTTCAGATTCACTCAATATACCTTCTTGAGAAACAATGGCTGATACAGCATAGGTTACAGGCGTGCCAGGGTTCACACCATAGTCTTCATAATACATGCTATCTGCTGGCAGGGTGGCTATGATTTCATTATCGCGAAAAATCTTGAAACCCACATTATTGAAGCCTTCATACTCCCATGATAAAGCAAGATGATTTAAATAATATGTCCCGACGCTACCTCCACCACCTATGTTTACACCTTGCAAGAATGGTGCTGTAACCAATAGGTTATTTACACCTGCGGCAGAAGGAAACGTAACGGTAACACTCTCTTCTTCTGAGAAATAAGCATCATTGCCAGCCACCTTATACGCCCGCAGTGTATATGTATATTGTTCTCCAGCAATTCCGGTGCTGTCAATCCACATAAATGGGTTTCCAGTCAGAAAATCCTCGACGATCATTCCATTCCTGGAAATTTCATAGCCATCGGCATGATCATATAGATGAGACCATTGTACCAACACGGCATTCCCATCAGGAAGTGCAGTTCCTGTGAGATTAATTACAGGAGAGACAGGAGGGTAGATGACTTCCGCAGAGTAGTATTCAGAAAACTCCTTTCCTTCCACTGTATTCAGATAAGTTCTGAAAAGGTATTCATACCCGATCCCTGGCACGGCAGTAGTATCCATAAATGAGGTGCCTTCAGCCTTGCTAAGATCACCTATGACACTGAGTTCTCTTGATATTTCTACTCCATCGTAGTTCTCATTACTGGGTTGCCAAGCCAAGGTTCCTGTCAAGTTGAAAACATCTATATCCACATCCGCATATTCTATAACAGCTTGAGTTGAATAAGGAAATATTTCAGGTAGATCAAGCTCGAAATTCACCTCATACTGTTTCGCTGAAGTTACAGTAATATTGGCTGAGTTATTAGAAAGCGTAGTGCTGTAAAATGCCCCGATAGTAATGTTACTGCTTTCAATTTCGTTGCTTAAGTAAAAACTATAGTAACCAGCACTATCTGTTTCGGCAACGATAATGTTAACACCATTAACCGTTGTACTCATAGCCAGATTACTTATGCCGATCTTGGTGTCTGATTCTCTGACTACACCATAGAACATTTTAGGAGAGATTACATCTCCCACTACACCTACATAGGCAGAAAACTGACCTTGCTGTGTAGCCCTTATTCTATATTCTACAGCATGATCAGAAGGGTCTGCATTGTAATCATAATAAGCTCTGGCACCCACCGGTAGCGTTTCTATTAACACGCCGTTTTTCCACACTTCAAATTCAGACTCAACGAAATCTAAATACTCCCAGCAGATCTTAACATGATTAGGTAAGTCGCGACTTGCGGTAACATTCTGAGGAGCCAAGACTACGTCAGAAGATTGATTTAAGGTTACACTAGCTGGAGAACTTATTGAAGAAAGAATGTCTCCATTATCTGCTTTTACATATCTATACAGTTGATAATTGTGATTAGAGCCGGTGGCTGGGAAGTGCGTATAAGAACCTATATACCCAGGCAGACTTACTAGAAATTCTCCGTTGTAAAAAATCTGATAGCCGCTGAAGTTAATGGTGAAGGAAGAAATATTCCATGAGAGATCTATAGAACCGTCACCCGCATTTGCGGAAGCGGATAAAGCAGGAACATCTGAGAAAAGCGGATAATCTATCGGAGTAGCGGCTACTCTTGCTGATTCTATCATACCATTCTTAGTAGCACGATATGCCGACACTTCATATACTATACCTGTCTTACCAGCACCGAAAAAATCTATGGTGAAAAAATCTATGGTCTTGTCTTGCTTTCTGATTAACTCGCCATCCCCATATAGACAGAATCCAGTATAATTGTAATTGCTTAAAGCAGCAGGAACATTCCACGTTATGGTCATAGAGGGCGTAAGTGATTCTCCAGACGCAGCGACAGATGATGGAGAAGGAAAAGAACCAAAATTAATTGAAGCGGGATTACTGGTGGTAGGTTCTTCCGTCTCATAAGTGGTATTGTCTAGTTTCCTGATGGCGGTAACGGTATATGCTAGATCTGTAGCCGGAGGAGCTTCTGTATCAATAAAGTCTGTAGCCGTGTGTGCCAGCTGAGCAATCAAGCTATCATTCCTGTATATCCGGAAGCTATCTATATTCTGGGATGTGTGGTTCCATTGTAACATCACATTTCCAGTATTAAACCCATTCATCATTTCAAGAGTAGCTGTAAATTGTCCATCTGGGATTCTAGATACATCTGGAAACGTCAGCAAGGTATCTTCAACTACAGCGCTCACAGCATTTCCATTGATGTCATAGATCCTGATCTCATACTGGGTCAGTTCATCAGGTGTGCCTTCCAGATCATCGTAGGTTCCAGTAATAGGAGAACCCTGTGGAGATAGGAATTCTGAATATAGAATCGTTCCATCTCTAGAGACATCGATGAATACATCTATCACACTAGCAGGCACACCCCATGTTAAACTTACCTTATCCTGATCTTCTATTCCTTCTGCTGTGAAGTTTATGCTGTGCGCAGTAGATCCTTCTTCATAGCTAAAACTAGAAAGAATAATGGCCTGATCGAATACAGGATCAAGTGCTGTCAAGTTGATTTTCTGACTTGGAAAATAGGTGAAACTATCCGCTTGAAAAAAAGCTTCTAGTTTAAAACTATCAAGTAACCCATATGACAGATCAGAAAATGAAAATTCACCAAGGCTATTACTCATGGTGGTAATCGTGTCCCCGGTTGTCTCTCTTATAGCCGTCACCTCTATGTCTTCTAGTGGGAAACTTCCTTCTTCTGTAAGCACTAATCCAGAGATGGAACCATTAGGGAATACATATCCCTTATCCCCATAAGCAGCTACAATGGTATCATTTTTTATTAAACGAAGCTCGTAATCAATAGAGTCTCCATACAGTGGCAAGGCATCGATGTGGTTAATTTCTTGAGATGTCTTTACAGCGAATAATCTATCTTCTCTATACAACTCATATGCATCTATCATGGTAGAAGCATCGTCTTCCCAATCGACCACAACCCGAGATGTTTCATTTTTGCTTGCTGTCAGATTTATATCAATGGTGCTACCATCACCTATGGTATAATCTCTGGTCAAATTGGTAAAACTAGAATTCATCTCAATTCTATAGGTATAAGATTTTCCGCTCTCTATACCATTGTTGTCATCATAGTTATAGACGTCAGTATAGGACAATATGGAGTCTTTTCCTATGCCTTCAGAAATCGTGGCAATTAGTTCATCATCACGGAATAGCTTGAAACTGGTCGCTTGATCGCTGTTGTTTTTCCATGATAAGAAAATCTCTTCCAGTCGATCTGTAGTAGCTATAAAATCGGTAGGTGCTTGTACGTCTGAAGTACTTCCTGTAGCAATTAAGTTCATGCAATCTGCATCTAGTTGGCCAAATGAGCCGACGAAGACCATTAAGTTATAAGAGTGGGTAGCATCTGATCCTACGAAGTCACGGAAGGTACCTGTGATGGGATTCATCTCTGTGTAAAAAGCTTCGAGTTCTGCGCCTTCATAGGTCTGGAAAAATATCTCTTCGCCATCTCTAGAAAGTCTTGCAGTAATGATATCATACGGATCACCATTGCCATCTAGTAAGCAAGGGTCAATGGGTAGCCCCCATTCTATATCTACAAAATAGTCCGATTCTTGCTCACTTGCTACAACTTCATGTAATGTAATCGTAGCTATGTCTGAAATCAAATTGTACCCTTGATCATGAAAAAGTATAAGTCCATAATTCCCTGCATCTTGCTCTTGAAAATTCTCAATAGTATACGTATCGAATGGAAGTCCAAACGGAAGAAATGAATTTTCA
>CAZFJO010000331.1:0-4054 GCA_964518915.1 uncultured Saprospiraceae bacterium | reverse complement strand
AGCTATAATAATTCAGCAATGACACATTCAATATATAGATTCTTTTTAACCACAATGTCTGCCCTTGTTTTTTCCGTTGTAATTATGGGACAACATTCTATACACCTTGATAAATCATACTATGTTACTGGAGAATATATCTGGTACAATGTAAACTATGATGGCAACATTGCTGATGGCACTGTTATCAATTGCCTTGTCACAGATCATACCGGCGATGTTATGCATAGTTCTTTTTCTCAAGTTATGCGTAACGGGCTTGATGGTTATTTTAAAATTCCATATAGCCTTAATAGTGGTGTCTACGTACTCGTAACGCAAGCTAAATCTGACAACGAGATAAAAACATTGTCAGAGACTCCTTTATACATATATAGTGACTTAGGCAATGGAAATCCGACAGACTATAACACGGTATCTCTTCCGACTACTAAAGCTTCTACAGGGCTTAATGTAGACATCTCTAGATCTCCGAGTGGAACTACTTCCATGTCTGTAACTGACAACAATGGAAATCCCGTATCTGCAGACTTAAGTGTAACCATAGTAGACAACGATTTAATAAAAGGCCCGGAAGGAGGTGCCTTGTTCCACAGCAATAGCGATATTCCAGCCAACCTTTCTGATAAAGCATTTCTTACAGGTGTGGTGAAGGACAATACCGGAACGCCCGTGAAAGCCAACGTCATCGGTGCATATGCTAAATCGGATGGCGCTTTAAATTTCGGTAAGAGTAATGCTCAAGGCAAATTTATCATCCCTTCTGATTTATTCATCGGAAGTAAAACAATTCAACTTGTGGGATATCAGAATGAATTTCCTGAAATTCAGACCAGCATGAATTCAAAGGTTGAATTGTCAACAGCTATTCAAAACAACTTGCCTTACAACAAGGATATAGAAAACTATATTCTCTTAAGCAGTCAACGTAAAAAAATTAACCAGCACTTTAAGGTAGAAGGAAAACAAAACATAGAGAAAGATATGCCTCAAGGTGTATATGAACATAAGACTCAAGCGCAATATAAGGTTGAAGAATACCAGTCATTCGGTGATGTAGATGGGTTCGTAAGTAACCTTATGATGCCCCTTCGATTTAAGGGAAGTAAGGGAGAAAGAACAGCAACGATAATTAATCCGCGTGCTAAAAAAACATCTAACTATTTTCTAGAAGGAACACCACTATTCGTCGTTGACGGTAAGATTACTAGAAATGCAGATTATATAGGTTCTATCGATCAAGAAGAAGTAGTCAACTTGAACATCATATATGATAAACTTTCTCTGAGAAAACAGTTTAACGCACTGGGTAGCTCTGGGGTTGTAATTATAAATACACACGGTAAGGCAGAATCTCTACCTAGCATAGATGAGAACAACATCTATAGGGTCAATGGAATACAGAATGCGGTTACTTACCCTGTTCAATTTTCTAAAAACCAGGATCAATCACTTCCTCAACTAGATCCTCAATTGTACTGGAATCCTTCGATATCTACAGACAACAATGGTAAAGCAAGTATACCCGTAGTACAAGCCGACGATCGATCTAGTTATAAGATTGTAGTTGTAGCAAGAGATGCTGCTGGGAATATAGGCACATCTAGTTATGTATATTCATACACCGGGGAAACAAAGTAATTTTAATAGAGCGAACGTATTAGAATAAATAAGAAAGGGTCATTCTCATAAGCAGAGTGGCCCTTTCTTATTTCCTATCCATTATATAGGTTGCAATTGTCTTAATGGGCACATGGCATGGCTTCGATTATCTTTATATTAGTCATAGCTATTGTATAAAATAGTGCTTATGATAGCGCGTTATAATTCCCTTGTAATTATAAAACACCACAATAATGAAAATCAATTTAGCTATTAAAATGAATAATTTTATTGTGTTCTTTTTCTTAACTATAATGCTGACAGCATCTGGCTGCTTAGATAGAATCGACTTTACAGTAGATGGTACGGAGAGGGAAACCATTATTATACAAGGAAAACTCATCTTAGGTACTCCTTCTAAAGTAGAAGCTAAGATCTCTAAATTGTTTGACTTTACGACTAATGTCACCTCTATAGAAGTCCGATCTTGTGTACTTATGGATGAAGACGGCAACACCAAGCAGCTTGTAAAAACAGACAGAGAAAACTATGAAGCAATCATCCTGTCGGATGATCCAGATATTAAAGTAGAATTGAATAAGTTATATAAAATGGTTGTTGAGACCTTAGATGGCAGAACAATCGAATCTTCACTGGAACTCCTAGCTGACGTCCCTCAACCTTCAGATTTAGGCATTGAATATTTTGTGCCCAGTGATAGTCTTACAAGTGATACATGGTTTAGATTATTTTTAACAACACCTAAAGACCTTGCAGATGGAAATCCTGCGAGAGTACGCTGGATAATTGAAGAAGTAACTAAAATCACAGATGCTCCAGAGCCATTGATTCCAGGTAGACCGATTGAACCTAAGACATGTTATATTACTTCTAACCACACTACTACTAAAGTTCTTGCTGCAGATGTTTCAGAATTAGAGGGTTCAGAATTAAAAAACTTTGAGATTATTGAATCGAGGATAAAACCTACTTATTCTGAAGGAACCTATCTTGTTGTTTACCAAGAAAGCTTGTCAGAAGAAGCTTATGAATACTGGAATAATATAGCAAGCATAATTGCTAAAAATGGCAGCATGTTTGACCTTCCGGCGGGGAAGATATTTACCAATTTTAAGAATACAGAAGATCCTGTCGAGGATGAAGTTTATGGTTATTTCTATGCAACAACACAGAAATTCTTGAGGATATACATGTCTCCAGATGACATGGGCAATCCTAGATTTTACTGTCCACCTCCGCCGATGGTAAGAAATCCTCCGCTGGAGTGTACAGATTGCCTATCTGTTCCGAATAGTACTACGGAAAAACCTGTGTGGTGGATTGAATAATAAATTTCAGTAATACGGTCGATCCCGAAGAAAATGAAGTTTCTAGTTTTTTCTACGCTTCTTCCCAGAAAGCTAAGCGGGTATATATCCCCCCAGATCCTTTCACCAATTTTAAATATTGCCCTCCTGATAATGTAGGAGTAAATCCGAATAGAATCTGTAATTATCCTCCTATATGCTGTAATTGCGCATCTCTGTTTAATAGTACTATAGAAAAACCGAGCTGGTGGGTAGAATAAAACCACTATCCTTTTCTAAAACTATTGCAGTGTTAATACAAGCATATACCTGATTGTAGGGTGAAAATACATGAAACCGATTATTTATGGTGAAGGGTATTAAAGCCTTTATCATTCTTGCAGGATTGTTAATCATATACAATTGCTGTACGAAATTCTTAATGGGTATTACTTGATTTTCTGTACTTTTCGGATTCATATATTTTAAAACCAGAATGGGGAATCTTAAGAAATTATTGAAGTTAGCTATGAACTACAAGAAACTTGTAGGGCTATCCATAATTTCTAATGTCTTGCTCTCCGTATTTACCATAATCAGCATACCGCTGATTATACCTTTTTTCCAGATCCTATTCGATCGGGTACCTCCGGTAGTGAGTAAACCAGAAAGCCTTGAACTTGCTGAAACGACTAAGTACTATTTTTCTGAACTTATACGATTGACAGACAGGTCTACCGCGTTACTCATTGTATGCGGACTTATTGTTGTTGTCTTCTTTCTTAAAAACCTATTTCGATACTTAGCTCAGTTTTTCATTGCTCCTGTTCGAGTCGGTATCGTCAGAGACTTAAGGAGTAGCTTGTTTCACAACTACCTTCATGCTCCGCTATCCTTTCTTACGGAAGAAAGAAAGGGGGATCTGATGGCAAGATTGATTTCTGATGTACAGGAAGTTGAGTGGTCTATATTAAATGTCATAGAAGCCATATTTAAGTCTCCACTGATTATCATAGGGAGCATTGCGATCATGATATTAATAAGTCCTGCGCTTACACAGTTCGTCTTTATATTGATGATATTCACCGGGCTCATTATAGGCACCATCGGTAAAACCCTTAAAAAAAGCAGTACCCTGGCTCAAG
>CAZFJO010000330.1:0-4081 GCA_964518915.1 uncultured Saprospiraceae bacterium | reverse complement strand
GCAGAAAGCCGCTTCAAGGAGATACATTACAAAATGGAGATTAGAGCCGAGTGATTTAGAAGCTTACAATAGGGGAGAACTAGTCGAACCTAAGAAACAGATCGTATATTATATAGATCCTGCTACACCGATGAAGTGGAGGCCATACCTTAAGCAAGGAGTGAATGACTGGCAATCTGCTTTCGAAGCTGCTGGATTTAAGAATGCCATAATTGCTAAAGATGCACCCACACCAGAAGAAGATCCAGATTGGTCACCGGAAGATGTAAGATATTCTGTAATCCGATATGTATCTACAGACATTCAGAATGCACAAGGACCACATGTACATGACCCTAGAACTGGAGAGATTATAGAAAGTGATATCATCTGGTACCACAATGTGATGAATCTGCTCAGAAATTGGTTTTTCATCCAGACGGCCGCGATTAACCCTGAAGCAAGAAGTGTGAAATTTAAGGATGAAGTGATGGGGAGATTGATAAGATTCGTTTCCTCACATGAAGTAGGACATACACTAGGTCTTCCACATAATATGGGATCATCGGTTGCTTATCCTGTGGATAGCCTGCGTTCTCCTTCTTTTACTAAAAGGATGGGGACTGCACCAAGTATCATGGATTACGCACGGTTCAATTACGTTGCACAACCAGGAGATGGTGATGTAGGGTTGATGCCGGATATAGGCCCTTACGATAAGTGGAGTATCATGTACGGATATAAGTTGATCCCTGAAGCTGATAATTATGAAGCTGAAAGATCAATCCTCAATGGATGGATTAAAGAAAGAGCAGAAGATCCTATATATAGGTTTGGAAGACAGAGACGATTTCCTGTGGATCCAAGCGCACAGACAGAAGATATAGGAGATGATTCCATGAAGGCGAGTGAACTAGGGATTATGAACTTGAAAAGAATAGTTCCTAACCTTATAGAATGGACAGAAGCAGAAGGAAAGGATTTTGCCGACCTCAGAGAATTATATAACAATGTTGTAGGCCAGTTCAGAAGGTACTTGGGCCATGTAACGGCTAATGTCGGTGGTGTCTATGAATTCAATAAGACGTATGACCAAAACGACGAAATCTATTCCCATGTCTCAAGAGAAAAACAACAAGAGGCTATCCGATTTATCGACAAGCACCTATTCACTACACCGACATGGTTGATTGATAACGATATTCTTAGTAGAATAGAACAGAGTGGCAATGTCCAGAGAATAAGGTCTCTACAAGAAGGAACGCTTAGATTATTACTGCGGACCGATAGAATGGGTAGAATGATAGAGAACGAAGACATAAACGGGAGTTCTGCTTATACTGTTTCTAATTTCTTCTCTGACATCAACAATGCCATATTCTCTGAATTTAATTCTGGTGGAACGGTTGATACATATAGAAGAAACCTTCAGCGAACCTACATAGAGCAACTTGAAGGACTCATGAAGAACGATGACAATAGACTGGAGCATAGTGATATACCAGCTATTGCTAGAGGAAACTTGAAGTCCATTCTTAATAAGATAAGAGGTGCTGCTTCTGGTGGAAATTCAATATCTACCTTCCATAAAGAAGACTTGGTTGCTAGGATCGAAATGATTTTAGATCCTAAGTAATTTTCCTTTTTCTATACCAGAGGAAAAATAGAATAAATAATAGTGGAACGATAGCTAGCCATAGATATGAAAAACTTGATGTTTTCATATCTATGGGCTGGTTGTTTCCATGTAAGGTAAATCCTGCCCAGTAATATGGAGTCTTCTGAGCCTGCGGGATTAAATCATTCTTTAAGTAATCTTTTTTAGCCATATTTAGCGCTTCATCCTTAGTCATTCCTGACTTTAAATGACTATAAAAAGACACCATGATTTCTTTTGTAGATTGATCTGGAACTTGCCACAATGACAACACAACGGAAGGTACACCGGCATACGCCAGTCCCGTAGAAAGAGATGCAATTCCATTTCCTTTTTTTACTTTACCTATTCCCGTATTACAAGCACTCAGTACAGCAAGGTTGGCATTCAGTCCTAGGCTTGCCAGTTCATTATCTGAGAAGGATATATTCTTGTCGTATATAGACCCTGACCCGAACAACAACCGCACATCATTCGATTTATTTTGCTTAATTTCTGTGTGCATGGCAAGGTGTAGTATGTCATAGTCCTTGGCGTTCTTTATGAAATTAGCCTTGGTTGCTTCAGCACCTATATAGGTGTCACCCTTGATTATTTCATGGATACTTTCTATTTCTTTTTTCGCTCCAGGCAAATTTACCTCGCCCGCTCTAGTAACCTCTTCTTCATTGTCACTGCCATAGTTAGGTGCAAACCCACCAAAAGTTTTTCTGCTATTGTTGTGCGTATTTAATTGGTAAAGATGGAGAGGAAGGCTTGAATTGTAAGAAATCGAAAAGCGATCCATCAGCATGGACCCATTTTTATCAAGTAATATCTCAAAGGGTATAAAGCTTAAAAAATTATCAGAAATGATCAATAATCTAGATGCATCATTATCTACCATATCCAGTTGATCTGAAAGAATGGTTTTAGATATATATTGTAATAACTCTGTGGAAGGTGATTTCTTATTCTGTAAATCATCTCTGAGGTCATTGCATTTATTGATGAAATCTTCAGGAACCTTAATTTCATAGGTGTGGATTTCAGCACCTATTAGTACATAGGTATAGATGGCTTCTTCTCCGACGAAATAGCCTAATACGGCATCGTAATTATCTTTTATGAGTTTCCTTTCACTTACTATATCAAAGGAAGTTCCGCCACTTATGTATAGGTATTCCTTAGGGTAACCTTCCTTGATTTTATTCAATGTAGAGAATGCTTCACTTTTTCTAGTAAGATATTCTTCTTTCAATGCGACAAGATGCTCTCCAGTGGCAAGATCTATGCTATCCAGTAATTCTGAAAGTTTGTTCTGTTGATTGTCACGCTGATTGATAAGTTCACTTGAGATGTCATCTTCGTCAAGCAGTTTCTTTTCTCTTACCCTTTCTAGTAGAGTCTGCATTTTGCTCCCTTCAATTAGATTGACAATGGATGCAGCCTTCTCAATACTGTTGTCAGATGTCTTTCTTAAATTTAAGACCTTAAGTGCGTTCTCATAAATCAGGTGCAATTCCTTGACTAGGAACTCCTTAGAGTTAGAAGCAAGAAACTGTGTCTTGACCTCTTCTAAACCATCTAGGGCAAGGTCGATATAGTATTGCGCACTATCTAGGGCTGTTTCGCTGCCATTAAGGGTGTGATCTTTTATGAAGCCTTCGCTCAAGTTGTTAAGTGCACTGAGTACGGCTGTATAGTTTCTTTTCTTTAAGTAATAGAATGAATCATTCTTATCGTATTCCATAGAAGCTAAACTTCTTTTAAAGTAATCTATACCTAGTTCTGTGTTTCCTTGAGAGCTGTACACAGAACCGAGGGAGCCTAGAATCTGGGAAGTGAGATAGTGCTTATCTCCTAGTTGTGATGAAGTGTTGTTGAGCGATTTCTGGAATGCTTCTATACTTAATTTTAATGCACCTTTTTCTTTGTATACATTCCCTCTTATGTTGTTTACATCAGAAAGTCCTAGATGTGAATCACCCAGATACTTTTTAATCAAGTCTTCCGCTTGTTGTAAGTAGATTAAGGACTGGTCGTAGTCTTGGCTTTGCCGAAGAGCGATGGCATAAGAAATAGAAGGAATGATTTTATTAGGTTCAAGAGCTGGATTCTTGTCGAGAATAGAAAAGATCTCTTGGCATAAGTCAATGGCCTTTTCTAGGTCACCATTGGTTAAGTAGTTGTATGAAATAGCACCCTTAGTCTTAATGATCTGTGCAAGGTTTTTTTCTGGTTCTTTTTCAAACTGTTGTAAAGCCTTTTCCTGATAATATAAGCCCTGATCTAGATCTCCTATAAAAATGCTTGAAACGCCTGCCCCATAATAGCATTTTCCTAATCTCTCTGGGTCGTAGTTTTCTATCGTTTCTATAATCTGAGCTGCTTGCAAGCTGTAATAAAGTGAGGAATCCAGTTGGTTTTTATATTCGAAACATCTCCATTTACTTGCATAAGCAT
>CAZFJO010000329.1:0-4082 GCA_964518915.1 uncultured Saprospiraceae bacterium | reverse complement strand
GTTTTCCCTGTCCACTAAACCCAAAAATGCTAAAGGCGAAGTTTTCAGGATTTATGAAACCTACACTACTACTCACCCTCCATTTATTGTCATCTTCTGTATTTCTTCTCAGCTCTTGCGCTGTTCCAGAAGAAAATAAAAATAGGATTAAAAGTAACGTTGGGATGGTATATCGCTGAATATGCAAGAAGGTCTTCATTCTGTGTATGGTGTTTTTCTGTTCTATATGACGAAGGATATGGTGAAAAGATACATAATAGATGTAAGTTATTATTCGGGACAATTGAAAATCGATAACAGATAAGTAAATTATTATCTTTGACTTGAAATCGCCATGAATTGAAAACCTGGAGTCTACAACTATTAAGTTTATTGATTATTACGCAGACTGTCTTACTTAAGGCTCAGAGTAGTAACCCTAGGAATAACTTAGATTCTCTAGAATCGATTATAGCGTCATACAGTACCCTAGATAAACATAAGGTAGACATGCTCAATCAACTGGGTTATGAATACTGGATTATAGACCCGAGTCGTTCTGAAGAATTAGGCGTTGAAGCGTTAGAGATAGCTAAAATTCTCCCATATCCGGAAGGGATTGCTTTTTCTAATCGAGTCGTAGGAGTATCCCACTGGGCAAGGGGGAATATAGACCTTTCTTTCCGATACCTACTTAATGCTGAGGCTCAATACACCGACCTCGGAGATTCTCTAGGTCTTGCCAATAGTGTTCTGAATTTAGGAATGGCTTATGCGGATAAAAAGAGTTTTGCACAAGCTGAATCTAAGTACAATAAATCCCTTGACCTATTCTCTTCCTTAAATGAGTCATCTAGAATTGCGACAACTTATACCAAGATCGCTGATCTTAAGATAGAGATGGAAGATTTCGATAAGGCCTATGAATTTTTAGCAAGGGCACTTCCTATACACCAAGAAAATAAATATGACTATGGAATTGCGGAGGTAAATAGGAAACTAGGAGAAGTTTTTATAGCTAAAGAAGATTTTTCATCGGCGATTTCTTCACTTCTTCTCGCTATACAAGCATCTTCTAAGAGAGTAGATAGGGTAGGTATTGCTGATGCTAGTCATAAATTAGGTTATGTCTATCTGCTGCAAGGAAATAGGGGTCAAGCCAAAGAAAAACTCGATATCAGCGAAAACCTTGCAGAGACCTATGACCTGAAGAAAATCCAAAAAGACTTGTTCTTCACTTTTTATAAGTATTACGAACAAGGAGGAGCGTATCAGAAAGCTGTTGCATATCTAATTAAATATAACGATGTTAAAGAGGATCTTTTTAATGAAGAGAAATCCAATATTATTACCATCATGGAGACCGAACGAACCTTCCATGAAAAAGAAAAAGAACTGGCTGTAGCTCAGAAGAACCTGGACTTAATGATTCAACAGAATAAGGCCAATAAGTCATATAGGATGGCAATTATTTTAGGGTTTATTGCATTTTTAGCCTTAGGCTGGGGTATGATCCAGCGTAGAAATAGAACCATAGTTTCTAAAGACCATGATCTTGCTTATGCACGTGAAAAATCTTCTATCCTTGAGGACAAGATTGTCACCAAGGAAAAAGAGCTTACTTCATATACACTCAACTTCGTACAGAAGAACAAAGCCATAGATGAGATTAAATCTTCCCTGGAAGTACTAAAAGCCAAGCTCGGAAACCACTCAAGTAGTGAAATTAACAAGCTCCAGAGAAAATTAGACGCAGTCTTGCGGGTTGATGAAGAGTGGGCTGATTTCAGAAAACACTTCGAAGCAGTACACCCTAAGTTGATCGATTCATTGAAAAAGGACTACCCTAAACTTACAAGTAGCGAATTTAAGTTAATCGCGCTCTTGAGATTGAGCTTGAACTCTAAAGAGATCAGTTCCGTCCTAGGAATATCTCCAGATAGCGTAAAAACAGCCAGACATCGACTGCGCAAGAAACTCGGATTGCAGCAGCAAGAATCCTTATTTGATTTCTTGAATTCCCTCAGTTAATACCATTTTTTTAGGCAGAGACACTGATATTCTCAGGCCGTTTATATTTATAATCGGTTACACAATAGTTGTAGAAACAAATTTTTGAGAAAATCGCACTTTTTTCCAAGTGTATACCTGTCAGTTTTTCATAAAACACAGATAATCAGTTTTATATGATTTTCCGATTCTCGGGTTGTTTACCTTATTTATTGATTTTGTTTACCACAGATATACTCATTTTCAACGGGTCGTTTACCCTAAGTGAACCTATGAAACTTGTTTTGAGGAGGATAGTGATCCGATATTTGTGATATCAATCGAAAGCGATAGAATTCATTATTTCACATATCAATATCTAACCACTAAAAACAAATAACAATGAAAACAATTAATGCAATCAAGACACTTATATTATCATTATTATTCGCGTTGTGCTTTACAGCATGTAGCTCTGATGAACCTACGCCTACAACCCCTATGGAGGAAGAAGACCCTACAATTGAACTAGCTCAAGATGGCGCACTTGGATCTTACATAACAGACCAGGAGGGAGCTACACTTTATTATTTTTCTAAAGATGTAAATGGCGATTCTGAATGTATAGGAGGATGCCTGAGTAACTGGCCTGCTTTTTATAAAGCAGATCTCAAGGCAGGTTCTGGACTGAATCAATCTGGAATAGGAGTAATTACAAGAAGCGATGGTAGCAAGCAGAATACGTATAAAGGGTGGCCTATGTATTACTTCGCAAGTGATGACAATGCTGGTGACATTAAAGGTGAAGGAGTAGGAGGAAACTGGTTTGTTGCTAAGAAAGACTATACCTTCATGATTGCAGAACAAGTAATCGATGGGGCTAGTGAAAAATACTTAGTCGATGATAGAGGAAACACACTATATACTTTTACGGCTGATGAACCTAATGTAAGCAATTGCAACGATGGTTGCTTGACATCTTGGCCTCCATTTTCTGCTGCTGAAGTAGTAGCACCGTCTACTGTTGATGTCGATAAGATACAAGTGATAACAGGAAACAATGGTGGAGATCAGAACGTCTTTGATGGCAAGCCATTATACTACTTCAATCAAGACAACAATAGAGGAGATGTGAATGGGCAAGGAGCTGGAGGTAGTTGGTTTATTTTACTAGAAGAAGAAATAAGTAAATAATAACCCTTTTAAACTGGTGGAAGGGCTCGAAGCCCTTCCACTTATTTTTCCATCTTAATTTTCCTCCTATGTCCAAGCTATTTTCCATCTTAATTATTACTTGCATGTGCTTAGGTGCATGTACTTATGACAAGTTACCTACACTCGATCCTTGCTTAGACAATGTTTCGATTAACGTACTTAACATTACTCCTTCTACATGCGATCAGAGTAGTGGAGGTTTTACAGTAGAAATTACTGGAGATGATTCCTCACTATATACTTTTCAGGTAGGCAATCAAGGCCAGCAAGCCTCAGGTGTTTTTTCCAATCTTGAAGCTGGAACCTATCAGATTATTGCACAGAAAGGGAATTGTGAGATCATAGGTGAGACAATAATTGAAAACCTAGATGGCCTAAATGCCATTGTTGAATCTACACCGTCATCTTGTAATAACCCTACAGGAACGATAACCCTGGAAGTAAGTGGAGCCAGTGGACAGACATCTATATTACTTGATGGAAGTCAAGAAATCCAAGGAAATGTTTTTACCCAAGTATCTGCAGGACCTCATACAGTATCAATAACTGATGAATCGGGTTGTAACTTATCTATAGATGTTGATGTAAAATCAGACGTAGACTACGAAACAGTAGAAAGTATTGTTATGTCGTCTTGTGCCCTAAGTGGTTGTCACGCGGGTAATGTTTCTCCCGATTTCAGATTGAAGAGTAACATTATAAGTAGGGCCTCAAGGATATTTTCTAGAACATCTGCTGGGTCTATGCCCCCTAGAAGTAGTGGAATAGCATTAAGCGATGATGAAATTGCTGCCATAGCTTGCTGGTTTGCAGATGGCGCTCCTGAATAACCCTCATTAATCTTAAAAAGACCTTTACCATGAAAAAATACATGTATTACGCGATAGGAATTGCTATAG
>CAZFJO010000328.1:0-4111 GCA_964518915.1 uncultured Saprospiraceae bacterium | reverse complement strand
TTATGGCATATGCCTATGCATCTTGTGGAATACAGGTAATGAATCCATTATGCCTATTGTAATTTTTCTTCCTGCTGTAGTTTCCATCTGGAAGCCTTTATCCACCATCAGTTTTTATCTGGGATTACTGTTCGGTATGATGCACACCTTCGGTGGTATACTGCCTATTATAGCAGGTATTATTATTGTAATGGCCTCGTTTATTGCTTATCATACCTTAGGAAGAGGGTTGAAACTTCTTACTTCTGGGTGATTTTCTCCCAGTTACATATGAATATGTCTGCATAAAAATAAACCCTAGTAAAATTCAAACAACAGCATATTGTGGAATACACAGGTATTTGTTCTCACTTAGTTCTTCAAGTAAATATAATGATTATTAAGCAGCTCTACTTCTATCTCAACAGTGTAACTGATCCTTTAAACCTAACGGTTTCACCATCAATAAATCTAGCTTGAGCGACGTATACATAGACGCCTTCTATAGCCGATCTAGCATTATAAGTTCCATCCCATCCGCTTACGATGGTAGATTCAGGAAGATAATTTTCTTGAATATAGACAGGGTTCCCCCATCTATCAAATATCTGTAGATACTCGATGTTCTCAACTCCTGGACCAGCTGCTAACTGGAATACATCGTTGAAACCATCCCCGTTAGGAGAAAATATATTAGGAGCATGTACATTTCTTCTTCTATCTACACGCACCATAATTTCATCTTCAGCTGTACACCCGTTCTCATCAATGATGGTAATTCCATACATACGATCTTGAGTAGGTGTAATGGTAACAACCTGACAATCCGCGGTCTGACAGATTAAGTCTTCTATAGGCGACCAAAAAATGGAGTCTATATTAAATACAGATTCTATTACTGCGTTGATAGGTTCTGATGATTCTCCGAGAGATACTACAACATCTGCTCCTAGATCAACTTTTATTTCGTCTGGTTGATCAATATCCACTGTGTATTCTTCGCTACATCCAGCAGAATCGAAAACAGTTACATTATACATTCCTGCGAATACCTCTACACAACTATCTAAAGGGAATCGCAATCCACGATTCACCGTAAAAGTAAAATTATTCCCTACTCCACCCATCGCATCGGTTACAGTTATACAAGACCTTCCGCCGAAGCAGTCAGGCGATGCAGGTTGCGGAACTGTTGCCACAATAGGCTCAGGAGAAGTAAGCGTATAACTTATGACTTCTTGACACCCTCTATCATCTGTAACTTCTACAAAGTATGTTCCATCACCTAGGTTTTCTGCAAGGGATGTACTAGAAACATTATCTGTCCAGTTATATGAAAAATCTGGTGTCCCACCTTCTACATCAATGCCTATGGCTCCTTCTCCTATATTGAAACAATTAAGATCGATTGTCTCTGATATATTTATACTTAGGGCTAGACTATCGGGCTGTTCTAGTAATACAGAATCTACCCGACTACATCCATTAGCATCTGTGATTTCCACTCTATATAATCCAGCACATATGTCAGATAAGGTCTCATCAGTAGAACCATCGAATAACCACTGGTATGAATAAGATGCAGGATTACCACCTGTTGCTTGAGCCGTTATACTTCCATTACAATCTGAAAAACACTGAGGCATATTAAGCGAAGAGTTATCTAAATCTATGGTAAGCGTATCTATATCTGGAACGTCAAAAAATATAGTATCTGAAGGACAAGATGCATCCGTCACTACAAGAAATTGTCTTCCTGCTGGCAAGGCATCTGCACTACTCATACTAACGTTGAAATCAACATCATCTGGTGCTGATGACCATAAGAAGTTATATTGTCCATTGTCTACTGTACCTCCACTTGCGACAGCCATCGCTTGACCATTAGCAACGCCAGTACAGTTAACACCTAGTACATTATCAACCACGACATCTATTGAAGCCGGATTATCTAAAGTAAGCGTTGTATCCAGCGTACACCCTAGTTCATCAGATATAAGGACTTGATAATTTCCAGCAATTAATCCGCCTAAAACAGAACCTGATTGCGAATTTTCCCATAGGAAAGTTAAATCACCTGTCCCAGTGATCTTGGTAATACCGATACTTCCATTGTTAAATGACTCAAATGGACAACTCGGTAGGGTATAATTAACTTCAATCTGGATATCAGATGGATTAGGGACTATAACTGTATCTGTAGCTACACATGCAAAGTCTGTGTCCGTTACAACAACAATGTATGATCCAGAAGAAAGACCAGTTAATGTTGTTTCTCCAGTAATAGGGCTTCCATCAATGGTTGTCCACTCATAAGAAAAATTACCTTGATTAATTACTTCTACCATAACAGAACCTTGATCCGGAAACTCACAAGTCACTCCTTGGACCAGTGTAGCCTCAACCTGTAATTCTCCTCCTGGCGCTAAGTCTATAACTAGTATTTCTTCACATCCGTTATCGTCTGTAACAGAAACCTGATAGTTTCCTCCCTCTAATCCTGTACGCATCGATCCAGATGCCCCATCTTCCCACAAGAAAGTATAGTCAGCGGCTACAGTTCCGCCTTCAGCTGTAATGGTTATGGTTCCATCATCTCCCTGACAGGAAGGATTAAGAGAATCCTTACTGACCACTAGCGCAGAAGCTGCTTCTCTTATCTCAAACATTTCATTGATCTCACACCCATCATTAAGTGCATCTCGTACCCGCAAGAACCAGAATCCTGGAGCAAGTGAGTCAGACATATAAGTCTGTGGCGATGTCACACCGAAAGGGGGTGGATTGCCATCTTCATCTACCAGTGAAAAGGCGAAATTAGTAGACCCACTGGCAGTAGCAAATACGCTGCCCGTATTGGTGCCAAAACACAACACATCTTGTGGTTCGATATCTACACTTATATTTCCTAGCGGCTCTATGATTATTGTATCTCTTACCCTACAGGTAGATCTACCATTGTCTTCTGCCACAAATGGATAAACTCCATCTCCAGCATTCATATCAATGAATTCTACTGTCGGACCTGCACTATTTAGAATATATTCTCCGCCAGGATATGGCGTACCTCCAGTTGCTGTAATTCTCACTGTTCCGTTTAATGCTCCTGGACAAGTAGGCTGATCCAAGATCTCTGCCATAACCCTCAAGGTATCTACCCTGACTTCTATCATTTCTTTAAATTGACACCCTCTATCATCGGTGACGGTTAGGCCATAAGTACCATTGCTTAGATCGTCGTATTCTGGATTATCAAACTGGAAATTGTCCCACTGTACTGTATAATTAGGTGAACCTCCATTGATATCCGTTATTTCAATACTTCCATTATCTTGTGTAAAACAAGAAGGAGGAATTACATTGTAATCAACCGTAATAGGATTGTTCTGCCCGACTGTCACATCTATGGTTTCCATACCACCTGAAGCATCCGTAACAATTATAGTATATGCTCCTGGAGATAAATCAGTAACGACAATATCTTCAATAGCATCTGATGTTCCAGTTGCTTGGCCTCCATTGAAATCATAATTATATGGGCCTGTACCTCCGCATCCATAGAAGGTTATGCTTCCGTTGTCTTGACCAGGCGCGCTATCACATACATCTGCGAATACACTCAGGTCTCCACAAGACACTTCTATTTCGCCACGATTAGACGTAATCTCATTAAAGGTTAAGAAATTATCTATATCGTCACAATCTATAATCTGAGAATATTCTATATCTAGTTGATCATCTGCAACATATACAGGCGTTGTTCTACCAGGCTGCCCGATTACATCGAAGCATATCGTAAATACCTCACTTCCATCATCTAGTGTAACACCACAATCAAGACCTGAATTAGGATCGACCCACACCATTCTTATGAATCCTTCTTCAATATTATTGCAATTGAAGTTATTACCCATCAGCCCGAGTAACCCAAACTGGGTAGGTGGGCATATAGGTTCCACGATCGTAGGATCAAAATGTATAGAAAACTGTAGCGTCTGCACATTGATAAAGTTGTCAACGGTAAAGTCTATACAAGCAGTTTCTCCTTGATTACCAATGGTAGAGCTTGCGTTTATAACAATCTCTCCAAATTCCATCATCTGCATATCCTCTGAGATATGATCGGATGCAG
>CAZFJO010000327.1:0-4138 GCA_964518915.1 uncultured Saprospiraceae bacterium | reverse complement strand
CAGATGAATCAGTTCGACATAATTCGCATTACATTTATATCTAATATGAAATTTACTACCTTTGTCTTTTACCATATAGAAGAGGAATGAGCACCGTAACATATAATGAAGATAATATACGATCACTCGACTGGAAAGAGCATATCCGTATGCGACCCGGGATGTACATCGGAAAGCTGGGAGATGGTTCTTCACCAGATGATGGGATCTATATTTTACTGAAAGAAATCATTGACAACTCCATCGATGAGTACGTCATGGGTCATGGCAAGCACATCGAAATAAAGATAGAAGATGGTCAAGTGTCCATCCGAGATTTTGGCCGAGGGATTCCACTGGGTAAGGTGATCGATTGTGTTTCTAAGATTAACACTGGAGGAAAATACGATTCTAAGGCGTTTAAGAAATCTGTAGGACTGAATGGAGTCGGTACGAAAGCGGTCAATGCGCTTTCTGGATCATTCGTAGTTGAAAGTTTCAGAGATGGAAAATCCAAGGTTGCTGCATTCTCTCAAGGAGAAATAACGGAAAATAAAAAGATAGGAAAATCAGCAGGAGACAATGGGACTCTGATGCAGTTTATTCCCGATACAACCATTTTTAAGAATTACCGGTACCGTCCGGAATTCGTTGAAAATATGTTATGGAACTACGCCTATCTCAATGCTGGATTAAAACTTGTCTTCAATGGCAAGACTCTATATTCTAAGAATGGATTAAAAGATTTACTAGAAAGAAAAAATGATCCAGAGACCCTGCGGTATCCGATCATACATCTAAGGGGAGAAGATATGGAGGTTGCCCTTACCCATGGCAATCAATATGGAGAAGAATACTATTCCTTCGTCAATGGTCAGAACACGACAATGGGTGGTACCCACCTTGCTGCCTTTAGAGAAGCGATTGTAAGGACAGTGAGAGATTTCTATAAGAAGAACTTCGACACGAAGGATATCCAGTCTTCAATCATCGGAGCCATCAGTGTAAGAGTAGAGGAACCGGTGTTCGAATCACAGACCAAAACCAAACTGGGTTCCATCACCATGGGGCCTTCATTGCCTACGGTAAAATCATTTGTGCTTGACTTCATGAAGAAGCACCTCGACAATTACTTGCATAAGAACAAGGAAGTTGCCGATGCCCTACTCAAGCGCATCCTGCAATCAGAGAGAGAGCGGAAGGAAATAGCCGGAATAAAAAAGCTGGCTAATCAACGTGCTAGAAAAGCCAACATCCACAACAAGAAATTGCGCGATTGTCGAGTACACTTTACCGATGGACGGAAAGTTGCTGATGAAGACAAGCTCGGAACTACGATCTTCATTACAGAGGGAGATTCTGCAAGTGGCTCTATTACTAAGGCACGCGATGTAATGACACAGGCCGTATTCAGTCTTCGAGGGAAGCCGCTTAACTGTTATGGTATGACTAAAAAAGTTGTATACCAGAATGAAGAACTCAACCTGCTACAACATGCTTTAAACATAGAAGATGGAATCGATGGATTAAGGTTCAATAGAGTAGTCATTGCTACCGATGCTGATGTCGATGGAATGCATATAAGACTCCTGCTACTCACATTCTTCTTACAATTCTTCCCTGACTTGGTTAAACTAGGTCACCTATACATACTTGATACCCCGCTCTTCAGAGTGAGAGATAAGCAGAAGACATTCTATTGCTATAGCGAACAAGAAAAGCAATCCGCAATTAAGCAACTAAGAGGAAAACCTGAGATCACTAGATTTAAGGGACTGGGAGAAATCTCTCCTAATGAATTCGAAGATTTTATCGGAGACAATATTAAGCTTGAACCGGTAATTCTTCAAGATAAAACCAACATAGACGACATCCTTTCTTATTATATGGGTAAGAATACGCCCGATCGACAGGTTTTCATTATAGAAAACCTTAAGGTAGAAATAGATGAAACAGAAGGAGAAGTAATAGATCTAGAAGATGCAGATGTCGCTACAACTGTAACCAATGAATCTTAGTCGCCTGACTTATTGACATAATTTCATTTATTAATTCAGAGGATTTCAGCCATTTATTGAGGTTTTTTACCTTGGAATAATTATTGGCTATAGGGTGATTACTATAAACCACCAGATATCTTGTCATTGTGACAGGAATAAATAATGACTATTATGGACTTCAATAAATACTCTTTCATCACATCCATGGACGAAGCAGATGCCGTTCCTATGTTCTCTATACCTGAGGATGAGGACCCTGCTAGAGAAGATAAGTATGCGAGCGAAATACCTATCATTGCACTTAGGAACACGGTCCTGTTTCCTGGAGTTGTTATTCCGATAAGTATCGGTCGAGCTAAGTCGATCGCTGCCATTAAGGCTGCAGATGGTAAGGATAAGTTTATAGGTGTCTTGTCTCAACTAGATAGTGAAATCGAGGAGCCTCTATCACAAGACCTATATAAAACAGGAACTGTTGCTAAAATAATCAAGTTGCTCACCATGCCCGATGGCAGTACAACTGCCATTCTACAGGGAAGAAAGAAATTCAATGTGTCCGCATTCGTTTCTGCAGACCCTTATCTATCGGCAGAAATCGAAGTAATTGATGAAGAAATATTTCCTACTAATAAGGAAATCAATGCAACCGTAGATTCTGTTAAAGACCTAGCTAAAAAAATCATAGAGCTTTCTCCTAATATTCCGATGGAAGCGAATATTATGATTAAGAATATTAAGAACAATACGTTTTTACTAAACTTCATCACTTCTAACCTCAACATTAACAACAAGGAAAAACAAGAAGTACTTGAAATTTCTGATGCGAAAGAAAAAGCGCAGAAAATCTTGTTCTATATGGATAATCAACTCCAGATGATGGAGCTGAAAGACAAGATTCAATCTAAGGTAAGGGTGGATATAGAAAAACAGCAGAGAGATTACTTCCTTAACCAGCAACTTAAAACCATACAGGAAGAGCTCGGCAACAATCCACAACAACAGGAATTAATAGAACTCAGAAAGAAAGCAGAAGACAAGAAGTGGCCAGAAAAGGCGGCGAAACAATTCGAAAAAGAATTCAATAAAGCCAAGAGGATAAATCCACAAGTAGCGGAATATTCTGTTACGCTTAACTATCTAGAGAACATGATAGAACTTCCGTGGGATGAATACACGGAGGATAATTTCGACCTAAATAAGGTTAAGAATACCCTAGACGATGACCACTATGGTCTAGAAGATGTAAAAGAAAGAATCCTTGAGCATCTGGCTGTATTAAAATTAAAAGGAGACTTGAAGAGCCCCATCCTATGCCTGGTAGGCCCTCCAGGAGTAGGAAAAACAAGCCTCGGAAAATCTATAGCTAATGCTATAGAAAGAAAATTTATCCGGATGTCCCTCGGTGGATTACACAACGAATCTGAGATTCGTGGCCACAGAAAGACCTACATAGGAGCCATGCCAGGGAGAATTATTCAGTCCATTAAAAAAGCGGGGTCATCTAATCCCGTTTTCATCCTTGATGAGATTGACAAGATAGGCAAGGATTTCAGGGGAGATCCTTCATCAGCCTTACTAGAGGTTCTAGATCCAGAACAGAATGAAACATTCTATGACAACTATCTGGAACTAGAATACGATCTTTCTAAAGTTCTTTTCATAGCTACTGCCAACTCGCTTAACACCATCCAGCCTGCCCTCTTAGACAGAATGGAAATCATCGAGATCGGAGGATATTCTACTGAAGAAAAAATAGAAATTGCTAAGAAACACCTCGTACCTAAGCAGAGGAAGGCACACGGAATCCTTGCTAAACAAGTTATCCTCAGCGATAAGGTGCTTTCAGAAATGATAGAAAATTACACCAGAGAAAGTGGTGTGCGTTCTCTAGATAGACAACTGGCTAGCCTGATGCGGAATACAGCAAGGAAGGTCGCAATGGAAGAAGCTTACAATCCACGGATTAAGGGAGAAGATCTTAAAACCATCTTGGGTTCGCCTAGGTTTAAAAAAGAAGGGTACGAAAAGCTTAAAGTCCCTGGTGTAGCCGTGGGCCTAGCTTGGACCAGAGTAGGGGGAGATATTCTATTTATAGAAGCTAGCAAACATAAAGGAAAAGGAAAACTCACCCTGACCGGAAACCTCGGTGATGTTATGAA
>CAZFJO010000326.1:0-4145 GCA_964518915.1 uncultured Saprospiraceae bacterium | reverse complement strand
CGATCATCTGAGAAGCATCAACCTTTCCTACGTGATTGAAGATCCGCAGACTATCCACTTCTCCTGTAAGGATGACTTTACCCACTTCACAATTTACCTCCATGACTGATTGATTAAAATCCTCAACCTTTGTCGTTCCATGAGCTCCCGTTAAGAGCGATGTAAGTCTAGGAACACCTATGGTAATCTTCAGCTTAGAGCATGAGATCCATTTTTTCTGGTCGAGTGTTAATTGGTCATCTGCAATATTTCTTCCTATCAAGTCAACTACGTTCTCATCCGTTTCGATTACCATAAAGTGCGTCTGCGACTGCACGATTGAAAGATCTGCAACTATACTAACATCTATTTTATCAACACCTGGAATAGAAATGGTGTCAACTACTATGTTTTTATTGCCCTTTATCTGCGTATACAATGGTGAAGCAAGTAAAAGCAATAAACTGAAAATTAAATTAATCTTTTTCATTTTTTAAAAATTTAAGTGTTGTTAAAAAAAGACAGCAGTATCTACTGTCCCATTCTTGAGCTTATAAGATGATCTATACTAATTTTTCCTCCTCCTTGAACGAGGTAAAACAAGGCCACCCATAGAAAACCTAGGGCTGGAAGCACATTCCAGAGCCCTTGTTTTATCTGCTGACATAGGATAGCGACTAGCATGGTGCAGAGAATCATAACAGCAGCTATTCTAGTCATAAAACCTAGGAGTAGAAATACACCTCCGATCGCTTCAGATGCTGCACCCATCCAAGCAAAAAAATTAGGAAACTTAGAAAACAAGCCGCCAAATCCAGCTACGTCTCCAGGAAACCAGTCTGCAACTTGAAACAAAGCAAGGCCTTGTTCTGCATCTGTCCATGGCATACCGAATTTGCTGCCGCCAAAATATACAGCCATAAGATAGCCACATGTAATCCTGGGTAGTAATAGAAGCATACTTCCTATTATGTTTCGCTCTCCCCGAGTATAAATGATAAGTCTTAAAAGTTTTGATAATTTCTCACGCATAATGGTTACGATTTAGATTAAAGCATACTTACCTCCTATCGGAAATAAGAATTAATTCAATACCGTAAATGTGAGTGAATTCTGATCTAAATAGCGACTCAGATTAGTTATGTAGGGCTCAGATTAGAATATGAGACGTCTTAATTGTCTGATTTCTTAGCATATTCTGAAGGAGATATGCCCATGACCTTCTTATATACCCTGTTAAAAGTAGCCTTACTATTAAAACCGCATTCCATAGCGATGGCAAGCAAGGAGTACTGTTTATGCTTACCTTGCTCCACTTCATTGTTAAAAGCCTTGACTCTATATTGATTAATAAAATCATTGAAATTCATAGAAAATCCCGTGTTGATAAGATAAGACAACTGGTTCGATGGGATATTCATCTCTTTTGCCATCTGAGCGACCGTAAGAAAAGGATCTAAATAAGGCTTCTTATCTGCTATGAATCCGAGAATTCTATCTCTATCCTCGTCCCTTATTTCTTCCTCCATGAGAACATCACCCACGGCATAATCTTGCGTTCTAGAAAAACGGACATCATGAAGCTTAGTCGTTTCAGTGAAAAAGCCTCTTATTCCTACATATACTATGACAAGGGCAGATAGAAAATGATACCACCACAAGGTAGTCCAGTGAAGATTCGTAATCGATGAATCAATCGCATTCTGAATAACGAAATACCCAAACAAGAAAGTGTACACACCCAAAAAAGAGGCCAACCATATCATTTCATACCGGTACGTGTTAGAATAGAAGTGCTTCAACTTACGCCTGTAACGGAGAAAGGCTTGAATAGAAAAGGCAAGATATAAGGTCATCGAAAACAGATACATTAAATTCATAAAAGTAGAGATGTAAGGCATATTTAAGCCCTTCATTAATACACCGTTCTGCACTTCATTGTATCCGGGTTGCATCGAATCATACAATAGAAGAAATATGCGATATACACCATAAATAGCCGCAGGTATAAAATGTATAAAATAGGCCTTTTTCCACTTGAAACCTGCTGTCGTAACGCTGCGGACATAAAAATAAATAAGAGGACCTACCGCAAGGGTCATCGAAATCAAGTAATAATTGATTTTCGTATTCCTATACGTATCATACCAGTCCATAAACCCTATGATAAATGTGGTGCGATGATAACACGTAATAAATAACAACAGCGCCAGCAATAAGTCACTTAAGTTTTTCTTCTTAATGAATCTACGGACGAGTAACACACCGAAAATCACTCCTTGCAAGGCTAGAAAGAGTAGAATCGTGCTGTAAGAACTGAAATGGGGAAACGTAAGAAAAAACTTCAAAATATATATGCCTTATGTGTCAGTGATAGATGTAAGATAACAACTCTTATCGAAAGCCCATTTTTTACCAATGTTGATTTTTACAACCTTGATTAAAAAAATTCCACCCCATATATTCCATGGAAATACAAGCAGCCTAAACGGTCCAGATACAGATTGCATATTATAGGAGATCTAGGAGTTTAACACGTCTAAATTCTATCAATTATAGGTCTTTTCAAGATAAAGGCATACCGATTTAATGACTAAACCAGACGACAATGGAACTTTTTCTTCCATAGTTTTGTCATTTTCTTGTTGACTATCATGGGTTTATATCTGAATTAACGATAATAGGCATAATGATTGTCATATCATTCTGTATGCAATAAAAAACCATGACAATGGGTACTAAATCTAAGAAAGAGAAAACAAGATATACCGACGAAGAGCTTAAGGAGTTTACTGAAATAATTGACAGTAAGCTTGAAACTAGTCATCAACAGTTAAAGTACTACCTCGATCAGATACAGGAATTCGCTGAAAATGACGAAAACAAGTTAAAAGGCCTAGATGACGGTGTCAGTAGTGTAGAGACAGAAAGGTTATACACGATGGCTGCACGACAGAGAAAACTTATCCAGCACTTGGAAAACGCCAAGCTACGGGCTATGAATAAGGTCTATGGCATCTGCCGAGTAACTGGCAAGCTGATCTCTAAGGAAAGACTTAAAGCGGTTCCCCATGCAACATTAAGCATTGATGCCAAGCAGAAAGGGGCATAATTTTCTATCTTGCGGCGATTTTTAACAATGAAGTGATTTAAGCATTCACTGTACCTGTTATCGCAATCATGTAAGATACAGTCTACGTTACCCTGAATTCTAAATTACTGCTATCAGAAAAAGCAAGAAAATTACTTGAAAAGATCTACCATTGTCATCCTTACTATCCTTGTCGTTCTGATCTTAGATCAGTGCTTGAAGTTTTATGTCAAGCTTAATGTGCCTTTCGGCCAGGACCAACCCATACTCGGGTTTTCTTGGGCCAATATTCACTTCGTCGAAAACAAAGGGATGGCATTTGGGTTTTCCTTCGGAGGAGAGGCTGGAAAATATTTCTTAAGCATCTTCCGTATCATAATGGTAGGATTTCTATTCTACTTGATGAAAGGGTTAATCATGGGAAATGAATCTAAAGGACTTATTTTCTGCTTTTCACTAATCATCGCTGGAGCCATCGGAAACATCATAGATTCTATGTTCTATGGGTTGATATTCTCTGCATCTAATATCCATAATCCATATGCGACCTTGTTTCCAGAAGGAGGAGGCTACGCGCCATTCTTGCAAGGAAAAGTAGTAGACATGTTATACTTTCCTATAGTAGAAGGTACCTGGCCTTCCTGGATTCCGAAATTGGGCAATCGCCCATTTACATTTTTTAGCCCGGTGTTTAATATAGCAGATGCTGCCATATCCACAGGGGTGATTTCCATCCTGCTGTTTTTTAGAAAATTCTTCATAGGTGGAGACAAGCCCAGTGAATCCGACCTTACTCCCGTAATGGATAATCCGCCTTCCGGAATTACAGAAGAGGAGTAGAATTAAGCAAAGTCATACGGTGTTAATAGGGACAGATTAAATCGTGCTGATTACGTGAGATCCTTTCGGTTTATCATATTTACTTCATTTCTGAAATAGATTTCAATGCACAATTGAAATGCTTCTACTTTTTCTTCATAATGAGCCTTCGTACTAAGTCAGAATAGCTAGATGCTAAGTGACTGTACTTTGTTTTTTATAGATGGGTTATTTTTATAAAAATAAGATTAACTAT
>CAZFJO010000325.1:2621-4160 GCA_964518915.1 uncultured Saprospiraceae bacterium | reverse complement strand
TAGGTATCCTGAGCAATGGTTATGGAACAATAAAAACATAAAACAGAGAGAAGGTACTTGTTCATTTTTTAAATTTTAATCAACCTTTTTACTTACTAAGTATGAGTTTCTCTGCATAAGCAACTCTATTCCCTAAACTTAGTTGAATAAAGTATACCCCTCCAGCAAGATTATCAAGGTTCATTTTAAATTTATTGTTTCCTGAATCTACACGCACATCTTTCTGTACATGAAGTATTCTACCTGACAAATCAGAGATAGAAAATGCCCCTGTTCCACTTACAAGAGATTCCATTTCTATAAAAATTTCTCCATCGGTAGGATTAGGATAAATCTGCGCTTTGCTTACAAGGTCAGGATCTAGACTGGACGTTTCAAGTGGCTGACCAAATGAAATCCAATCTATATCCAGTTCTCCAGCAAAAGCGCCTTCACCAGGTAGTAAATAAATCTGCATAAACTGAATTCTTTTAGCATCTACATCGCACGGACCCGCAGTACACGGAGTTCCACCAAATCCACCATCTACATATCTTCCTTCGTATTGATATTCATATACTTCATAGTCATTTCTTACCATCATTTCTGCTCCTGCTTGAGAAGTTAAGAAACCACGATTGTCTTGAAGATCTATCCTTACAGGTAAACTATCAAGGGATGTTTTCATTCTGACATATACCTTCCCGGAATTAGCTTCTGCGTTGACAACCACAGTATCTGCTCCTGAGTGCATTTCATATAATATCGGAGCGAACGCTCCTGAAGTCCCATCTCCAGTAACTTTTAAAACACCATCTTCTGAAGTAAGAGTTAACCCACTGTTGTCTGATATAAAATCTAGTGAATTGTCTGTAAATTCATCTACATAATCATCCACACCTTCAGGGCCATTATCCACTTCGTCACCTCCATCGTCAGCAAGTGGTTCTATAATTGACATCCAGTCTATAGTTACTACACCATCGAAACCTCCATTATTAGGATCTATATAAAGTAGAAAATCAGTTACAACTGTACCATCTACAGGACAAGGTCCTTCCGTACAGCTTGTTCCACCGAATCCACCATCTATATATGTATCTATAAAGTCAAATTCGATTACAGAGAATTCTGTTCCTAAGTTTCTAGACACAGAAGGATTAGAGGTAACAAATCCTCCTTGATCTTTTATATCTATTCTCAATGGTACGCCATCTACAGTAGATTTAGCTCGGATATAAACTTTATTATTAGAGGTGATATCTAATATATAATCCTCTCCTGTTTCAGGATTATGAGGTGTAAAGTTAAAGGCCGCAAAAGCACCTGATGTGCCGTCTCCGGTTATGATTAATTCTTCATCCGTTTCTTCAACTGTGAATCCCCCTGTGTCCGAAAACTTAGAGCGATCCGCATTGTCGAAATTATCTGACCACTTAAAAACATCTTCTCCAAGTGGTGCTCCGAATGAAATATAATCGATCTCTATTGTACCTTGAAAACCACCATCCGCTGGATTAGGAAACAACTGAACCTGATTTATCGCTGTACCATCAACTG
>CAZFJO010000325.1:0-2521 GCA_964518915.1 uncultured Saprospiraceae bacterium | reverse complement strand
CCATCCGCTGGATTAGGAAACAACTGAACCTGATTTATCGCTGTACCATCAACTGGGCATGGGCCTTCTTCACACGAAGTACCTCCGAAAGCCGCATCGAAGTACGAACTCGTATAATCCAACTCCAATATTGTAAATTCTTCTTCTAGTACTCTTGTAAATGAGGGCTGGGTAGTAACGAACCCTGATGTATCAGCAAGATCGACTCTCAACAATGTATTAGGTACATCGGATCTTGCTCGTATAAATACTTTATTATTCCCAGTAGCATCCACAACGAGAGGCATATCTTCGCTATCATGTGTGTTATATGTCACAACAGAAAATGGCGCATCGTTTCCTTCTCCCGTAATTGTTAAAATTGATTGATCAACTGACAGACCATAAGCACCTGAAGTACTTATAAAGCTATCGTCATCGCTAAAATGCTCACCAAAAGCCAGTACATTTTCTTCACCGTCACCAGATTCTAAAGATGTACCGAATGAAATATAATCTATTTCAACCTCACCTATAAATCCTTCTACCCCCGGATTAACGAATAATATCATATTAGCAATTCTTTCAGAATCTACATCACATGGGCCTACTTCACATCCTGTTCCCCCAAAGGCTAGATCTTGATATGATCCTGCATAATTATACTCATAAGTAACCCACTCATCTGTAATTATCTTGGTTATACTTCCTGCTGTTGTAACCATATTATTAATGTCCTGAAGATCTACTCTTATAGATGTTCCAGGTACACTTGTCTTCATTCTTATATATATTTTATCTCCAGCAGCAGCAGCAGAAACGTCTACTGTATCAAGCGTAGTAGGATTATTAAGTAGGTAATTAACAGGTTCCCACATTCCGTTGGTTCCATCACCTACTATCCTCCATGAGGAACCAGAAACAGCATTGGTATAACCCTCTGTCGAGCTTCCCATAAACAGAAGACTATTTTCACTATCGAAATGATCTTGAAAAACATCTGACATAGGTCCTACTTGTGGTTCCTCACCCACAGCAATAAAATCAATGACTACTGTACCTGAGAAATTACCCACACCTGGATTTACATAGAATTCTACGTTAGTCGTTCGAGTTCCATCTACATCACAAGGACCTGCATCACAAGCAGTTCCTCCGAATCCGCCATCTTGATACTGCCCACTAAAATCAAATTCATATACAGCATAATCTGAAAGAAGGGTTTTAGTAATACCCGGAAGCGTAGTTTTAAAACCATCTGCATCTACGACGTCCATCCTTAATTGAGTCCCTACAGAACTTGCCTTAGCACGAACGAATATCTTATTGTTACCTGTAACATCAATGTTTATAGGTCCAGAATCATCATAAAATGTATAACCAAACAGCTCAAAAGCTCCACCAGTTCCATCTCCAGTGACGGCCCATTCTCCATCCATTTCGAGGCTGGTATACCCTGCCCCATAGTAAGTGCCTTGTTCTGTTCCGTCATCAAATTCATCGATATAAATCTGAGCGTATGACAATCCTATTGTCATTATCATACTGACCATAGTAAGTAGAATTTTTTTCATAATATTAGCTTAGTTGATTTGGATAAATTTTATGTTGTCTATGTTAGCTTCAAGCTTACTTGAAGTATTTAATTCATTAATAAGGTGAAATTTCACCGTTCTTATAATCTGGGGATTGACCGTGGCACCTTCTATATCAAGAAATCTATTTAGAGGAATTCTCACATTCTGCCATCCATCTTTTTCTAAGTGGATGGTGGATGTGAAATCATTAGGACTTCCTCCTCGCTCTGCAAGAATGATAATTACATGCGTCTTATCTGACCCATTATTGTTTACGTCTACTTCTAAGAAAGTATTGTTTATATCACTCTCAATAGGAAATGTTGTAAAATTTTGCGGATCATTAGAATGAGATTCTGTTCCACCGACCCATACAGTTCCAGGGTCCCTTCCTATTAGCTTTAAGAAGTTTCCTGAAAGTGGAAGTGGGAAATTATCGTGAATAGCAGAAGAGCCAGATTCATCTAAATTCCCATAGAACAGCCACCTATCTATTTCGTTCCGAAGACCATTTCCATCGAAATCATTTACTAAAATTTCTGTCGTTGAGAAGAAAACTTCTGCCGTAAATGAAAAACCTCCATTCGCCTTAACTTTCACTCTACCTTTTTTAACCCCTTGTGGCACTTCTACCGATAAAGAATCCTCTTGGCTATGTAATATTTTTCCAGGAATACTGTCAAAAAATAAAACTTCTAGCGGTTCGAAAAAATTTTCTCCTATGATGGATATTACTTCTCCATCATTAGCAGATTTCGGAGAAAAATCAATCACTTGAGGAGGCTCAAGTGTCACCCTAAATGGAAATGAAGTCTGTTCTGTGTCCGATTCTATAAGAATATTATTCTCTCCTAAAGGAGCTGTTTCAGGTACTCTAAATAATAGAACAGAATCTGTACCAAATGATGGATTGAAATCTGCAGCCACACCTCCATCAAAGAAAATTCCAGTTATCGATTCAAAGT
>CAZFJO010000324.1:0-4163 GCA_964518915.1 uncultured Saprospiraceae bacterium | reverse complement strand
ATCTTCTTCTGTATCCAGATCAATATATCCCAGGTCAAAATCAACGTAAGTAATTTTATTTCGATTCTTCATCACGACTGATCGCGCACCAGAATCGTCATTCAATTCGATTAATTCATTAAAATAAGCAGCACTGAAATAAGAAGGAGGGCCTTGTGCCTTTCTATACTTAGATACAACTATACCAGATGAGGATTGAGATTGTTTTTGCAATTCTTGAAATATCGCTGGGTTTATATGGGGTTGATCGCCTACACTTACTATTACACCTCTGCATTCAGAATTCATTATTTCTCTTACTCCTATTGCAATGGAAGAACCCATACCATTACGATAGATGGGGTTCATTATTTCTGTTGCTTCTTGAGGAATCTCTTTTGCTATTTCTTCTCTCTTATACCCCGTTACAACATATACCGGTCCCACATTACTTTTTAGGGCTGCGTAGATCGTCCTTGACAATAAGGACATCCCTTTATAATTAACCAGCTGTTTCGGTCGACCTAACCGAGCAGATGTTCCAGCAGCTACAATTAATATGGGGATATCTAAAATTTTCATGACATGAATCTACAAAAAGTACATGAGGTTATTCTTTCAACTATTCTAGCAATAAGAAAAGTGATAATGAAGAATTACAGCTTATACTTAGAGATAAATTCCGATCTACGGGTTCTAGAAAGCGGGACTCTACTCCCGTCTGAAAGTTCTATACTACCACCATCAGATGAATGGTATTTTACTATATGGTTTTCAGATACTATGTGAGAATTATGTACCCTTATAAAGTTAGAATCTGAAAGCAGTTGTTCTAAGTCCTTAAGTGTTTTAGCAAGAAAAACCTTCTTATTATCTATTAGATATATGTGCGAGTAATTACTCTCAGATTCTATTCTGATTATATCTGAAACCTTTATGAATTCCAGACCCTCTGAAGACGGAAGAACAATCCTTTGGCTGGTATCAGGAACAGGTTTTAAATTATTGATTAATATATCCAAGTGTGCCTTATTAAACTTCAAGGACTGTAGAGACTTGACCCTTTCAATAGCAGCTTGTAGCTCGTCTGTGTCTATGGGTTTTAAGAGGTAATCGACTGCACTAAATTTAAATGCTTTAATGGCGTACTGGTTATATGCTGTTGTGAAAATTACTGAGAAATCTATAAAAGAAATTTTAGACAACAATTCGAATCCGCTCATCCATGGCATCTCTATATCAAGAAAGACTACATCCGGATTGAGGTCTTCTATAAGCTTTACACCCTCTCGAGGATCATTACAGACACCCACAACTTCTACTTCTGGACAGAAAGCATTGACCTCAATCTTTAGCGATTCAGTACAATGAATTTCATCATCAATTAAAATGGCTCTTATTTTTCCCAATATTGCCAGTTAAGAATTAAATCTAATGACTACTCATTGATAATTTGGGGATATCTATAGTAACGAGGGTCCCGATAGGTTTTTCCGAAGAATCATAAAGATCCTCGATTACAACTTCAGCTTCAATGTAGTAAATTTCTTTGATAAGGTCTAGTCTATTTTTCGTAATCTTCGTCCCTAAAGAATCTTTTCCGTACTTCTCTCTTCTTTTCTGGATTCTTCGAGAGGCTTCTCTTCCTATACCATCATCTTTAATTTCAACTTTAATAAATCCTTCTCCATCTTTAATCGAGATCAGTAAGTTGCCAGGATTATCTTTATGCATAAGGCCATGCCAGATAGCGTTTTCAACATATGGTTGCAACAACATAGGAGGCAGAAAAACGCTATGAATGTCTACATTCGCATCAATTGATATTTTATGAAAAAATGAATTCTTGAACCGTTTTTTTTCTACATTAATATACAAGTCTATGGTTTCTATTTCTTCTACAAGTGGAACCAGTTTTTTAGCAGAATTTTCTAGAATCCTTCTCACCAACTTAGAAAAAACGGTTATATATCTGGCAGTTTCTTTAGGCTCCTTGCTTAATGCATAATGTTTTATAGAGTTCAGACTGTTAAACAGAAAATGCGGGTTCATCTGAGATCTAAGCATCTGTGATTCCAATTCTTTAATCTGCTTTTCGAAAGACGCTTTAATCGTTGCTGCTTTCTGAATAGTTAGTTCTTCAGCCTGAGTAGCGACTTCAATTTCTAGTTTAGATTTTAATTTTTCTTGAAGTTCATTGTTTCTTTCAAGTTGCAGAATAAGTTCATTCTGGGCCAGTACTTTTTCTTGTGTTATTATCTTTCTACGGTATGCAAGAGCTGAAGAAAAGAATAAAACTTCTAGTAAAATTCCTATCTGAGGAATAAAAAGTACATTAATCTGCGTTGTTCTAAGGCCTAACCACAATCCAATGAATGAGCAAATGATCAAGCAAAGAGCTCCCCATAATATCAACTGACTATCCCTTCTTTTAAAATACTTATATATGAAATAGTGGTATATAACAATAGGAATAAATAGAACATACCTGAAGAAAAAATATGCGTCAATCTGGAATAGAGGGTCTATGTCGAAAGTAAATAGAAAGATGTGGGTGACCATGAATATTCCGATAAAGAGGACCGTCCCATTCATAAATTTATGTAACCAAGGCTTGTGCGTCTTGGTGTCTAAGAACTGATCAATAAACCAGAAATATGCTATAATAACAAAATAAGATACGATAATATATGTGTCGAAAATAAAACCTATATATGAATAAATAAGATTAAGAAGCTCTACCCGTTCCATGTAATCTAGGAAATATAAGATCAAGCCGGTGAGATATACCATGTATAGCAGAAAGAGTCTATCCCGATGTTGAGCATACTGAAACCCCGTAAATAATAAAATAAAAAACAAGGTCCCTAAGAACATCGCCCTGAAAAGATATGTATAGAAAAAATTACTCTTTCTAACTCTCAAGTTTTTCTCTAAATCCCTGTAAGTTCTAAGTCTTGGGTGAATAGGTGAAGTTTTCCCATACCCTAATCTCCTTCCATGCATATATACATATCGAGTCTCACCTCTGGGCAGGTCAAGATAAACTTCAAGGGGTGTCAGAGGGTTTTCCCAGGATGTCTTAGAATGACCGTAGCCAAATTGTTTAACATCATATTCTTCTCCATTGTAAACGAACAATTCTGACCACTTAAATGAACCAGGCGTAATAAGTAAGGACGTATCTTTTCCTAAGTCATTACGAATCGCCATTCTAAACCAGTAATAGGAGTCATAGGATTCATAAAACTTAAAGACATGGGGGACATACTTCTCAAAAGGCGCCTCTCTCTGGCCTCTTCAAATGTCATCTTTCTAGTTCGATCTCTATAGATGCCTATATTATCATTAATAAAGAACCATTCACTATAACAAGAACTTAATTCTAAGACTGGGATATCTGTTGTATCAATCTGTCCGTGCACCTGGATACTGCAGAAAAAGTACATGCTACATAAAAGCAAGCACCTGTTTTTTACTTTTTTAAAATAATCTATATAACCTTCCTTTCCCATAATCAGTTACAACCTAAAACTAGCATCCTCAATGTATTGAATTAATCTCTACTTTATTCAGCCTATTGAGTTATAAGACCTTGCTATTGAGTAAATCGTATTTTAGTCGACTGTTATTGATCTAATCGAACGAATACCTTTTCCATAAGCCTATCACATCTATATACTTGTTCTTAATTCCTAACCAAGGAATAAATTTAGGAGAGATCATTTCATTGAGTATAGGAGACTTAAACTAACAGGCAGATTCCATTCCTATTGTACCTGATATCCTACAGGAATAAGATGGACATGATCTCAATTAAAAAAGCTTACTGAATTCAATAAAGAACTCAGTAAGCTTAATCCTCCTTTCTAGAAGGAGCTATAAATTTTTATATCTGCTTAGATTTCTCCTGCAGCTGATTCGTTGATATTTACGATATGATCTCCTATTCTTTCGATGGAAGAAAATATATTGGTGAAAATCAATGCAGAACTGGCGTTATAATCATCATCCTCTAAGTGATCTTCATTATATTTCCTCATAGAATTTCTCTGCACATTAATCTCGTCTTCTAAGTCATAACACTTCGCTAGACTTATATTGTCATAAGAACCGATATTTAAATTTTCATTCATTTCACCGAATGCTTTATCCACAATGTCGATGAGTTCGTTTACCTGAGT
>CAZFJO010000323.1:0-4170 GCA_964518915.1 uncultured Saprospiraceae bacterium | reverse complement strand
AGAATCAGTAACGCTAATGCAAGCTTGAATGTAGGTAAAGGGAGATTCGGATTTACAACGAAAGGTGGCTTGTTCTGGTCATTGCCACAAGATGCTACCAATTCGTTTTCTAGAACTAACCTAGCAGATAACAGTACCATATATGATTATGGCGGTGTAACGAATACGGAAAGGCTCGGATTCAATGGGTCTGCTAATGCCTTCTATGATTTTAATGCATTCAATGCCTTGAATAGTACCATCACGTTTAGAGGATTTGGATTTGATGTTGATGGAGAGAATCTAGGAAGCTTAGTGGGTCAGTCATTTAATAGGCTTAATGTAGGAAGTACCTTATCAAGTGGATATGACTGGAATACTGATTTCACAAGAAAGTACGAAGACAACGACACGAAAGAACTTACAGTAGCTATTCAGGTTTCTGGTAATATTCAGGATCAAGAGAATACCATTACCGAATCTGGGTTTCTGACACGTGCTGAAGACATAACCAACGATGCTAATAATCTAGAGATGACAGGTCAGGTTGATTATGTGCACCCTGTAGGTAAGGCTAATAAACTGGAAGTGGGTGTTAAGTCTGTGATAAGAAATATAGATAGTGATTCTAGATATTCTGTTCAGACTTCTCAGTCTAATATCTTCTTGTACGATCAAGATGTTTATGCTGGATACTTATCTTATAATTTCTTCTTTAAGAAACTGAATCTAGTAACTGGTTTAAGATATGAAAGAACGCAGATAGGTGGTGATGGAGATCAGGAGATACAGCAATTCGAAAATGGGTACTCTAATTTTCTTCCTAATATTGCAATTTCTAAAACTTTCAAAGGCTTCAGAACATTAAAAGTTTCTTATAGTAAGCGGATTCAGAGGCCTAGTTTGTCTTTTATCAATCCTTTCTTAAACAATGCAGACATCGCTAACCTATCTCAAGGAAATCCATTCCTTGATCCTGAGCTTACTGATCAGGTTGAAGTAGGTTATAATGCTAATATTCTAGGCTTTACCATATTCGGTAGTGCATATTATAAAAGAAACAGAAGTCTTATAGAGCCCATAACGACATCTACAGACAATGGTGCAGCTATCACTAATTTTTTCAATGTAGGAACCAATAATTCTATCGGAGTCAATTTCTTTTCCTCTAAGAACATAGGTCGATTTACTTTAAGAGGCGGAGGGGATGTATACACCTATGATGCGGAAGGTGTAATCAATGGTGTGGAGACGTCTAATAGTGCATTGTCTTATCGATTGTTTACTAATGGAGAATTAAGCATAACTGGAACGATAAAGGCAGATTTTTTTGGATTCTTTCAAGCACCTAGATTTACCCTACAAGGAGAGCAAGCAAGTTTTTCAATATTCGGAATTGGGTTTAGAAAAGACTTTAAAAATTCGAGTATCGGAATACGGATCATAGAACCGTTTAGTGAATTTAAAAGTTTCGATTCTGATATAACCAATGAAACAGCTGGCTTCCGTCAGGTCTCATCCTTTAGTGTTCCTTTTAGATCTATCGGGATAAACTTTAGATATAAATTCGGAAAGGTAGATTTTAAAGAAAGAAAAAGTAAGATTAAGAACTCTGATCTGAAGCAAGGCGAAGGCGGCGGTGGCGGCCAGCAAGGTGGCGGTGGTCAGCAAGGTGGTGGCCAGCAAGGTTAAAAGAGATAGATAGTTTAAATACTTAATATTTAGTGGGGGTCTGTACCAGCAGATTCCCATTTTTTATTTACTATAAGTAGAAATTATTTTATCGCACAATAGACACAATTACAGCATTGTATGATATTAATTAGAATTATAGTTGACATTATGTGTTCAATTATTTAACTTTGAGTTTAATTTTCTGATTAAAACGTATTGCTATGAATAATCTAGTTGAAGAAAAGGAAGTATTGCAAGGGGCAGAATTCATTGTAAAGGAGTCTTCTAAAGAAGGCTTGTATATCCCAGAGATGGCTGATGAAGAGCAACTTATGATAAGAGATATGGTCCGCACATTTGTGAAAACGGAAGTATGGCCTATTATAGATAAGATAGAAAAACAAGAAGGGACTACTGTTCCTGATCTAGTTGAGAAGATGGGTGAGCTGGGCTTACTAGGCGCACATATGCCGGAAGAATATAATGGAATGGATCTTGATTTCATTACGAATACCATTATCGGAGAGGACATAGGACCAGCAGGTTCAGTATCTGTAAGCTACAATGCACATACGGGGATAGGCATGCTGCCGATACTTTATTTCGGTACAGACGAGCAGAAAGAAAAATATCTTCCGAAATTGGCGACAGGGGAATTGAAGGCATGTTATTGTCTTACAGAGCCTTCATCAGGATCGGATGCATTATCCGCTAAGAGTACAGCCATGCTTTCTGAAGATGGAAAACACTACATCCTTAATGGCCAGAAGATGTGGATTACCAATGCTGGATTCGCAGATATCTTTAACGTATTCGTACAAGTAGGAGGAGATAAGTTTACTGGATTTATCCTTGAGAAAGGGATGGAAGGATTGAGCTTAGGAGAAGAAGAAAAGAAACTAGGGATAAAAGGATCCTCTACAAGGTTGGTTTTCATGGAAAACGTAAAAGTACCTGTAGAAAATGTACTTGGAGAAATAGGAAAGGGCCACCTTATCGCTTTCAATGTTCTAAATACTGGAAGATTTAAATTAGGAGCATCGTGTCTAGGTGGTTGTAAGCAAGTGACTGATGCAGCAATCAAGTACGCTAATGAGCGCATCCAATTTAAAACTCCGATATCTTCATTTGGTGCCATTCAATCTAAGATTGCTGAGCAGACGATCCAGACTTTCGTTACTGAAAGTGCGACATATAGATGTGCAGATCTTATCAATGATAAGATTAAAAAATTGAAAGAAGAAGGAATGGGTTATGCAGAATCTAAACTTAAAGCTGCTGAAGAATATGCCTTAGAATGTTCCTTGATTAAAATTCAAGGTTCAGAAGCCCTGGATTTCTGTGTTGATGAAGCAGTGCAAGTCCATGGAGGTATGGGATATTCCGAGGAAGGCATCGTAGCAAGAGCATATCGAGATAGTCGGATAAATAGAATATTCGAGGGTACCAATGAGATTAATAGAATGGTCGTAATGAGTACGATCTTTAAAAGAGCGATGAAAGGCCAGTTAGATATTGCTACACCTGCCATGGAAGTTCAACAAGAACTTATGAATGGAACCGTTCCTCAGATTACAGATAAAGGAGCATACAACGATGTATATCAAGCCCTCAGTAATCACAAGAAAGTGCTTCATATGCTTCTGGGTTCAATAGGAAAAGAGACCATGTCTGGCAACCTTAACCTAAAAACGGAACAAGAATTATTGATGTCAGTATCTGATATAGTTGTAGCTATATTTAATCTAGAGTCGACAATTCTGAGAGTTGATAAGTTATCAACCCTTGATAAAGACATAGATCAAGAAGTATATGACGCCATTCTGAGATGCTATACATATGAAGCGAATCATACAGTCTATAAGAAGGCCATGGATGCCATAGGAATTTTCGTTTCAGATGACCTAATTCCTATGTATGTAAAAGGGATAAAAACTCTTACTAGATTCCCTGTTCAGAATATCAGAAACTTAAAGAGAACGATAGCGGCACCACTCATCAGAGAAGATGCATATGTGCTGTAATCCTCAACCCTAACTTTATTAATCTAGATAAGAAAAAGGGTGCTTTTCAACATTGAAAAGCACCCTTTTTTATTGGATACTTAATATATGCTAAAGCGTTATCCTGCACACTTAAGTAGGGATTTAATCTCTACATTGTAAGAAGAATTGAGGAAGATTGATAGACGTAGATAGCAGGATAATAAGACGTTAGATTCTTTTCTTAACTCCTATATTCATGCCTATGCTATGGAGTCTGTCGTTGTTAGGGCCGATGCCCGCTAGACCTATATGCTTATTGTAATATAAAGCAGTAAATAGGGATGTAGATTGAGATAGTTTACTTTCTATCCCTAATGAAAAATCAACGGTTAGAAATAAATTGTCATGGATATCTCCTCCTTCGAATGCTCCAGAAGTATAATCCAATGAAGAATTCCTAGTGACACTAGAAAATTCTGAAGGTCGCTGGATAGGAACACCGTTCTGCTCTATCTGATAATCTGTAAAGGTG
>CAZFJO010000322.1:0-4248 GCA_964518915.1 uncultured Saprospiraceae bacterium | reverse complement strand
AAGCGGTAAGTGGATTTCCTATAAGTTTAAGAGCGCCTGAATTTGAATTAGAAGGCCAGAGGGTTTCTATTAATCTTGGTCTTGATGTTTCTTTATCATCGAGTTCATTTGGGATTAATGGTGGAGGAGATATTTCAATTGTATCGAGTCTTCAGAACGATGGGCCTATATTGCAGAGGTTCAAGTTAGAATCTATACAGTTGGGTTGTGTCTACTTAGGTATGGCAGTAGAACCCATCAGTATTGCTGGAACTGTATGTTTTATAAATGAAGACAATAATAAAGGTTTTTCTGGTGCTTTACAGATAGGGTTCAGTGGATATGAATTATCCCTTATGGGAGGATTCGGAAAGTATGGAAGTCAAGATGATGGGGAGTATGGAACAGCAAATTACCATGGATGGTGGTTTATAGATGGAATGTTACGTGGGTCACCCTTATTCCAAGTAAGTATAGTCGGTTTTAATGGATTCGGCGGTGGAGTTTACTGGAATACGGAAGCTCCAGATCTAAATGCAGGAATTGCCTCACAGTTATCTAGTGCAGAGTCATCCGGAGATGGTTCAAGTGGTAATGTATCACCTCCTGCGGCAATATTAGATATACCGACACCGGCTCCTTCTTTTGGAACTAGAACCATAATTGCTCGTACGAGCTTATCTCTTGTCAAGGAACAAGTTTTACTTATAGATCCTGAAGTTTTAGCTACTTGGAGTTCTAGTGGATTGGAAAGAATAGGGATACGAGGTCAATTCTGGATGTTGTCTCCTAGTTACTCACAACGGGCTGAAGCTAGATTGTACGGAGATACATATCAATATTTAGATTTTGAAGACAATGGCGATTGCCCTGAGGGAGAAAATTGCCCTAAGAAAGTTAATTTTCATGGGAGGCTAGATGTATTTGCGAATATTATTCCAAGCATGTTATATGGATCTGGAACAGATTCACTCGGTCGAGATAATTTGTTGTTGCCTATTAGTTTTGGGTTAGGAGATGAATCTTTCTGGCCGGATAAAAACAGTAATAGCGATGATGATAATATATTCTGGTTTTTCCATGCTGGAAACCCGTATGCACCTCCTTTAGGAGATGGTATTATGGGAGGACTGACTTTTAATATTCCTGGATTCAATACTCAGAATGGCAGCGGAGAAAATACTTCTGCTAGCAGCGGAGGTCTCACAGCATACTCCTATTTTATGGTAGGACAAGATGTACCTAATGTTCTTCCTCCGATGCCTCCTGCTTTATTAGAAATGGCAGAGAATCTAGAGAATGCACCTGATGATCAAGATGGAGAATTTGAAGGAGGAGGATTGCCTGATCTCTTGGAGAGACCTACCACAACAACAGATACTCCTAGCAATGGTAACGGCCTTGCCTTCGGGACACACATCGCATTATTCGCAGAAGTGAATGCGGTTATTTACGCTTCTTTATCGGTTATAGTTGGTATGGATGTATTATTGTCTGAGGATTTGAATGCGACATGCTACACTGAAACCAGTACTTATGCTCCTCCTGGAGTAAATGGATGGTATGGTAGAGGACGTGCTTATGCTGGATTGGAAGGAAGACTGGGGGCCAAAGGAAAAATATTTGGAAAAGAAATTGATGTCCATATTATGGACCTCACAGCGCTTATGATGCTGGAAGCCGGTGGGCCGCAACCTTTCTATGTTGCTGGATTCGCAGCAATTAGATTTAACTTATTAGGCGGAACCATAAAGGGGTCTGCTAGAATGGAAATCGATGTGGGAGAACGATGTGTTCCACCTAGGACAAGTCCTTTTGATTTTCCAATTATCGCAGATTCTTATCCACAAGATGGAGATGAAGATGTGGAGACTACTGTACAGCCTACCTTATCATTTACGGTACCGATTAATAGAATTATGACGGTTCCTGATGTTGATGGTGAATCAGTACATCGAATTATGCCAGTTTTAGATGAAGGCAATTTTACTGTTACTGCTTTGAGTACTCAGAATGTCATCAATCCTAACCACAATGACAATTATGAATTGTTTCAAGAAGACAATCGGATAGCTAAGTATGTTCCTACTACCAGATTAGGAGGGACGAATGGTGATGGCAGAAGAAAAAGATGGAGAATGCAAGCTAGAGTAACGGCTCGAGATTACAATAATACGGGAGGTTATTCAGACGTTTTTCTCCATGGCCGGCGATGGGAAGAGACGCTTGATATAACTTTTAGGACAGCTGAAGGATCGAATAAGCTTGAGGATGAAAATGTAGCGTATACCTCGCCATTACAAAATCAGAGATTTTACCTACAAGGAGAAAGTTTAGCAGGAAATTCTGGATTCGTACAGACGATGCAGAACGAGGAAGCTTATTGCTTCTATGAAGAAGATTATCAAGGGCGCGCGTGTACCTATGATGCTGTAGTGAAGCATAAAGAAACCAATGAGGAAGTATTTAGAAAACCATTCTATTACATAGCGAATGGTGATTTCTGGAGAGGAACATGGATTCAACTCGAACCGTATCTAAACAATACAGAATACATAGTACAGGTAGTGAGAAAAACGGAAGGGAATGTAATCAATTATCCATTTTCATTTGCCTTGAGGCAAATAGGTGAGCGGCAGACCGTAGGGGATTCTACGGATACTGATGATACCTATCGCACCTATACCGTTCAAGCTGAAACACCAGATTTAGATGCTTTGAATACAGTTGCCCCTGGAGAAGAGTTAGTCTATGCTTGGGAGTTCGAGACCAGTAGATTCAATACACTGGCAGAAAAAATGGCTGGAATTGACATTAATGTAGTTGATAAAGATGGCTATCAGCGGGTAAATATAGTAGACTTCGAAGGATTCGACACCTATGATATATATGGCCTGGAAGTAGATGATGTTTATAGCTTAGAACCCAGGATTGTAATTTCTGATCCGATGACAAGCCCGTTTATGTCTGAAGTTGCTCGACCGGTATTGGCTGGTTTTGCCCAGATCTACAGAGATGAATACGAAGGAGAAACGAATACCGTCCCCTATGGTCAAGCACCAGGAGATGTCGGTTTTGATTTTAATCCACCGCAAGTAGAGGGATTGAATGGCGGGTCTAGTAACAATAATAATAATAACAATAACGGTAACAACAGTAATTCAGGGGAAACCTTGTACGGAAATTTTGATGATCTTCCTAACACTAATTTTTACTGGGCCAATGGTGCAGAAGCGGCTATTCCACTTAACGATCATGTACACAATGGTGTTGTCGATATTCTTTCAGAAGACGATAGCTTCATAACTGTCCAGAACGATGTTTCTGACCCAAGAGGAAATGGAAATAGTGGAAATAGTGACCCTCGATCAGGAAGTGGTGACCCGAAGCCCGATGGAAGTTCAGACCCTCGATCAGGAAGTAGTGACCCTAAGTCTGATGGTAATTCAGACCCTCGATCTGGTGGTGATGATGACCCTAAATCAAGTGGAGATAAAGATACAAATGGTTCAGGAATAACCAGCGGTAACGGATATGAATTCGGTGATTCTAATGGGTCGAGTGGAACTAGCGCTCCGCTTACCATAACTCAAGAAGTAATTGATCAGAAACTCAGAATTAATTACTACGTTACGGAACATGTACTTCAGGATGCTTTACTTTATGTCAATTTCGCAGAAGAAGAAATTGATGAGGTAGTTGAATTTTTCGGCGAGTCGCAGCCATCAACAATAGAGCAGAAAGACAACTTGCTGCTCAATTTAAGACAAGCCCGTAATGCTATTGTTGCTACGCCTATGTTGAGCGGTGGGCAATTGGATCTGGGATATGCTGATCCTGACTATGAAGATCCGGAAGAAGAGGATGGATTAACTGCAACAACTACAGGAACAGTGACTTATGGTAGTTATGGTAACAGTAGTTCAGGAGGTCTTCTAGTAGGAAGCACAGGTCCTCAAGCTATGGGAGGCGGTAGTTCATCTTCCTCCTCGTCAGGAAGTGGATCGACCTCTTCAACTGGAGGAAGTACATCGAACAGCAGTACAGCCGGATTAATGGGTGCTGAATTAAGAGATGAACTTATGGGAATCATACTTGCTGCAACAATTAATAGAAATGCTACCTTCTCGAGTACCATAAGATTGGTTGCTAATAAATCGATTGAACCCAACGAAGTATCAGAAGGAACCTCAGTGATTATGGATTTCAATAATTAAAATGAATATGACTTTTAGAATAATATATACGTTGCTGGTATTCTTTTTTGTG
>CAZFJO010000321.1:3186-4268 GCA_964518915.1 uncultured Saprospiraceae bacterium | reverse complement strand
GCCAGAATAGATTCTATCTCCCATTCTTTTAAGGCTCTTCCTTGTGCACATTCTATAGCACACAACTGTATCGCCTCTCTTACATTATTCCTGGCTGGTTCTACAAGGTCACCGTATTTTTTCTCATAGTCACCATTGTAATAAGAAGACCTATTGACAGCTCCGTACAAGGTAGTTCCTTGTAGAAAAGGCAAGCCTTTCCTCGTTGTATATTCTAATCTTGCTTGTGGATCATTGATTTTCAGACTAGGATCTTCTTGTTTTACATTGTGACAGGATGTACATATGAAGTGCTTAGATTGTTTCTTCGTGTTTCCTCCTTTTTCTTTCTGCGTAAATCCTTCATTGACGATCTCCTTTCCACGATTCGATGAAACTCCTGGAATTCCTAAGTCTGGTGCTTTAAGTAGGGTTTCTTTATCGCCTAGATCCACTAGCAGATCAGAAACCAACATATCTTCAGAATAGGTCGGACTATATCTTGTCATCATCCCTAAACTGACAATTAAAAACAATATACCTGTGATAATGTGTGAAAGCCGCATAATCTATATTGTAAACAACCTTGAAATTGTAAATCCCATTCTAAACTCTCCATCTAACCAGTTAGACTGGGTATACGGTATATAATCTGTTTCTGACAGGCCTGTTGCATTCGTGAAGTTAAGTTGGAAAATATGTCCCCCTCCGGTATCCCACTCAAATCCAAAACCCAGTGCAGGATAAAATCCATTACTCGTTGTACGTAATTCCGAAATAGGTACAGTAGCATCTAGTATGATTCCCATAGATTTAGTCATCTGAATCCGCATAGCAGATCCTACACTGACAAGATCATTCTTATCATTAGAGGGTACTAGATTTCGATATGTCCACCCTGCACTTAATTGCCATGAGAAATAATCAGAAAACTTCTTACCCGCAATGAGCTGGAGATGGTAAGAGAATCTATGCGCACTCTTTTCGAAGAAACTTAAAACGCCTTCCGTTGCACTCTTAGGCATGGTAGAGCCTGTCCCCATCGCTAAAAAAGAAAGCGAGAAAGGCTTACTTCCATTCACTTCTTGCGATATGATTTTCAT
>CAZFJO010000321.1:0-3086 GCA_964518915.1 uncultured Saprospiraceae bacterium | reverse complement strand
AAAAAGAAAGCGAGAAAGGCTTACTTCCATTCACTTCTTGCGATATGATTTTCATTTTAGTTAGGAAATTAACATTCTGACGGAGAGGTCCAGAACCTTTGGCTCTGTTGATTCCTACCATAAAGTTATCAGAAAATCCATATTCTACGCCGATCATAACATCGCTTGCGTTTTCTAAGCCATAGAACGACGGCCATCCTCCACTTGCACCTCCGATATCACCGAATCTATGACCGATCCGTATATCCATCTTACCCCCTGGTAAGGTCTCTGTGCTGTGCGAGTTAATGACTCTCGTATCCTTAAAGGTCTGAAATACCTTTTCTTGACCTGAAAGTTCTAATCCTGACCAAGTCATTATCAACAATGCTAGTAGGAACTTAAGGGAAATATTTTTCATAATAGAACTTATCTTATAATGTAATTGTAGCCATTATTCTGGATATCCTTGTTGTGCCCAGCAATTTAACATAAGTAATTGATCCGGAGTTAATGATGTGGGGCCTGATGAGTAAGTGGGAGGCATATCTTGAATTTCAAGAACCCTAGCACGGAAATCTCTATCTGTAAGAAAAGGGGACAATCCTTCTAGGGTTTCATAATTCCCTGGTGCATTAGCACCATCATGACAACCAGCGTATGCGCATGTGGTCTGGATAATGTTTCTTACATCTGTGTATCCAACACTATCCGTACAATTAGGACCTTCTCCACTCAATTTATCTCGACTACAGGAGAAAAAAAATCCTAGAATTGTAAAAAATGCAATAATTTGAAATCTTTGCATAGTTTAGTTTGTTCCAATTGAAGTACAAACGTACAATTTATTCTTTTTAATATCTACATTGAAAACCTATAAAGAAGTAATATAATATGTATCCAATAGAACTTGTGAAACCAATGGCAAAGGATCTTACAGATTTCGGTTTCGAATCACTAGAAACTGTAGATCAGGTTGTTGAGACACTTGAAAGCCCAGAAGGAACTACACTTATGATCGTTAATTCTGTATGTGGTTGCGCTGCAGCTAATGCACGCCCTGCTGCTAAGATGGCGGCACAATACAGTAAGAAACCTAGTAAACTAGTCACTGTATTCGCCGGAGTAGATAAAGAAGCTACTGCTAAAGCAAGAGAATATCTACTTCCGTACCCGCCATCTTCACCTGCCATTGCCCTATTTAAGGATGGTAGACTGGTACATATGATAGAAAGACACCACATAGAAGGTAGATCTGCACAAGATATCGCTCAGAACCTTGTTTCTGCATTCGATGTACACTGCTAAGTATTAAGCACCTAAGGATTTAGGTTAACTTATTAGAAAAGAGGCTTTCTCGAAAGGGAAAGCCTCTTTTTAATTCTTATCTGCCGAAGTATTTTCATCGGCGATTATAATCAGGTCGCTATCGTCATCTCACTTTAACAATCTGTGTGGATGCGGTACCTTTTTCTGTTTTTATCTTGATAAAGTAATACCCTTCTTCTAAATCTGAAAAATCCACCACAGATCCATGCTCATACACAGAATTAGAAGTATGAATCAATTTTCCAGAAAGGTCATATACATATATCTGCATAGGTAATTCTAGATTGTTCACAACAGAAACTCTATCGACTACTAGATTAGGAATAGCCTCCACCTGCAATCGCTCAATGATATTGTCAACAACATCGTTCTGGTCGGGAATCAATCCCCCATCAACAGAAATAATATCTCCTCCATCCTTGATCTTGAATAGTTGAGACCTACCATTGTTATCAATATCACTATCTACGGAAGAGTCCGCTCCTTGAAACTGGAGTGCATACTTATACCCTTGAGGTGCGTGGATTACGATATAGTAATCGTCTTCGTCTAAGTCTGGAAAGTAATACCTTCCTGATAACTTAGTAAAGGTCTCAGCCACTTCCACATCGTCTTCCGTATGTAGTGTAACCCTTACTCCTTCTAGTGGTCGTTCATCGTTTCTAAGGCTATTCTCATCTGAATCTTCCCAGACATTTCCTCCTGCTCCAGAACCGGAAACATGAATTCCCGCGTCTATATCGATGAAATCAACGCCAGCTACAACGGAAATTATTGCTGTCGTACCTGTTTCATCCACATCACTATCTACGCTATCATCATCGCCTACTTTCCTTTCTGTAAATTGAAAATTACCGCCAGGCAGGTCAAATGTCACATAATAAAGCCCTTCAGCCAAACCATTAAATACATATGAGCCATCAGATGCTGAAGATGTCTCTTGCAGCATCACACCATCTATATCGAACAGTTGAACCCTTATATTACCGATGCCAGGTTCTTCTAGATCTTGAATTCCATCTTCGTCGATATCCTCCCATACGAAATCTCCTATTGTAGCAGGAATTAATAACCCTACATCTATATTGGTTACTGGACCATCTACACTAAATATGTCAGAAGAACCACTCACAATACCAGCTGTAATATCTGAGTCAAAATCATCGTCCCCTACATCTGGGAACACTATACTAAATTCATTTCCTGCATCAACAACTATGTAATAATCACCAGGACTCAACCCAGGGAAAATGTAGTAACCATCTTCTCCATTAAAAGTAGTTGTCGTCGTAGTCCCTACGAGGACATCATCAGCCGTGTATAATTCTATTTCTATGCCATTAACCCCATCTTCGAAGTCATTCTGCATATTGTCACCATTGACATCAAGCCATACGTAATCACCTACAGAAATTTCATTGAAAATTATTCCAGCGTCTAGATCTACTATGTTTACTCCCGATGAAATCAAGACTTCAGCAGTACTTCCAGTTCCATTGTCTTCCGTTATATCAGAATCTATCTCTTCGTCTCCATTATGCGCGATGGTAAAAGCAGAATTTTCAGGCAAGACTACTTGTACATAATACTCTCCTGCTGACAATTGAGAAAACATATAATTACCTGCTTCTCCTTGATCACTATCATTAGTTACCTGAGTTTCTATCAGTTGATCTTCTATGTCGAATAAGTTAACCGTAATGCCATTCAGTCCAGGCTCAGCGTCATCCTGTAATCCATTGCGATTGATGTCATACCATACACGATCTCCTATAGAT
>CAZFJO010000320.1:1513-4281 GCA_964518915.1 uncultured Saprospiraceae bacterium | reverse complement strand
AACATAAAGGAAAAGGAAAACTCACCCTGACCGGAAACCTCGGTGATGTTATGAAAGAATCCGCTACTACTGCAATGAGTTATCTCAAGGCGCATGCAGAGCAGTACAATTTAGATTCAACTGTATTCGAGTCGCATGACATGCACATCCATGTTCCTCAAGGAGCAATTCCTAAAGATGGGCCTAGTGCAGGAATTACCATGCTTTCAGCTCTGACCTCGATGATTACAGAAAAACCCATAAAATCATTCCTTGCGATGACAGGAGAAATCACCTTACGAGGTAAAGTGCTTCCTGTAGGTGGTATAAAAGAAAAGATTCTTGCTGCTAAAAGATCAGGATTGAAAGAGATTATGATGTGCGTGGACAATAAGAAAGACGTAGAAAAAATAAACCAAGACTTCCTCGAAGGCATAACTTTTCATTATGTAGAAACGATGGATGAAGTTTTAAAGATTGCTTTAGGAATATAGCTCCATCGGTTAAACCTATGTTAAACGTGGCAGTCTAAACTGAACTAAATAGTTATCTGCGTTTAACTGTATGAAAGACATAATTTAGTATCATTGCTATCCATAATAATGATTAAGCTTAAGACATATCAGAAATTTCTACCTCTTTTATTAATTTTTATAATTAATCAATGGGGTAATGCACAATCTTCTGAAGTCGATTCAGTGAATTATATACAGTTTTCCGGTAAGGTCGTTACAGAAGATGAATATGGTGAAATTGTTCCCCTACCCTATACGAATGTAGCCATTAAAGGAACATCTAGAGGAACAGTTTCTGAATTCGATGGATTCTTTTCATTTGTGGCAACTTCAGAAGATACCATTGTCTTTTCTAGAATAGGATATGAAACAGTCAACTACGAAGTACCTGACTCGCTTAATTCAAGCTTATATTATTGGATACAGATTATGAGTCAAGATAACATCCTTCTTCCTGAAGCTGTAATTAGACCATATCCCAGCAGAGAACACTTCAAGATAGAATTTCTTGCACTTGACATCTCTGACGAACTAGAGAAACAGTATAGCGAGTATCTTGCTGCTGACGTACTAGAGGAGCTTCGATACGTACTCCCAGCGGATGGCAGAGAGGTCTATGGATTATACAGAAAAGAAGAGGTAGAAAAATTCCGATATGTCGGTCAGACCAAACCCCAGAATATCTTCAATCCGCTTGCCTGGAGGGACTTCATCCAAGCTTGGAAGAGGGGTGACTTTAAGAACAAGAAGAAGGATAAGAAATAGTAACCACTGTCAATTATTCTTTTCTTGAATGGGAGATAGAATAATCTATGCTTTCCTTTTCTGCAGTAGGCTTCTTTTATTTCGGTAATTATATGGAAAGTATACACCATTTCATGTGTATAAACTCAGAGGAAAACATCTAGCATTTAAGTTCCATATAACATATCCTAGCAATTTTACTTTTCACTTTCTGTTGATTCTGTTGCGCACTATACTTATTTAACTTAAGAAGTTGATATATTCGCCTTTCAAAATCAAGAACAGCCATGAAGGCAACCGATTACTTTGACAGGTCGCAAGGGAATACCCTAGTCTCATTTGAGGTACTGCCTCCTCTAAAAGGAGGGACGATGCAAGATATCTTCGACATCCTAGATCCTCTTATGGAGTATAAGCCTCCTTTCGTCGACGTGACATATCACCGAGAAGAATACATCTATAACCGTAGAGATAGCGGGTATTATGAAAAAATAGCAATAAGAAAGCGCCCTGGTACAGTAGGGATCTGTGCTTCTATTATGCATAGATATGGTGTGGACGCAGTTCCCCACTTGATATGCGGAGGTTTTTCTAAAGAAGAAACAGAAAATGCGCTTATAGACCTTCATTTTTTAGGGATAAACAATGTGCTGGCGCTGCGAGGAGATGCTAGACAATTCGAAACTAAATTCGTTCCAGATCCAGGAGGACACAAGTATGCGCTAGACCTTGTGAAGCAGATTAAAGATATGAATGAAGGAAACTATCTAGACAGCAATATAGAAAGCGGAGCTAAGACTGATTTCTGTATAGGTGTAGCGGGGTATCCTGAAAAGCACTTCGAGGCGCCGAACCTAGATTTAGACCTTTCTTACTTAAAGCAAAAGGTAGAAGCCGGCGCATCCTACATAGTTACCCAGATGTTTTTCGACAATGCTAAGTACTTTAGTTTCGTAGAGGCATGTCGAGCTAGGGACATCAATGTTCCTATCATACCAGGATTGAAACCAATTACGAGTCGATATCAGATCAACTCTATTCCACGTAGGTTTTTCGTCAATATGCCAGACGACCTTATCAAGGCCATAGTGGAAGCTAAAGATAAGGATGCTGTTAAAGAAATCGGCGTAGAGTGGTCTATACAACAGAGTAAAGAGCTAAAGGAAGCAGGTGTACCTTGTATCCATTATTATACGATGGGCGATACGCCTACCGTCAAGAAAATAATTGATACTATTTTATAAGGACTATAGAATCTTCTCTATGGAATGGCCGATAAAGAATACATAAAATAAAACAAGGACGGCACCTTCCCACTGGCTGATTCTCTTCCTGATGCATATTATCCCGAACAGTATGGTTACAGCAACCATAAACAATAAATCGAATGTGACCAGTTCTTGAGGAATGGTTAATTTGCCGAAGAGCGCAGAAATCCCCATTACCGCATAGGTGTTGAATAGATTAGAGCCCAATACATTCCCTACAGCCATTGCATGTTTCCCTTTCCTAGCAGCTGTAATACTTACG
>CAZFJO010000320.1:0-1413 GCA_964518915.1 uncultured Saprospiraceae bacterium | reverse complement strand
TACATTCCCTACAGCCATTGCATGTTTCCCTTTCCTAGCAGCTGTAATACTTACGATTAACTCTGGCAAGGATGTTCCTAGTGCAACTACGGTTATGGCTATAACGTGCGGGTTAATCTGTGCAATCGTTGCAATTTCTTCTATGGCATGGATGGTATAATTCGCTCCTAAAAAGACGAAAACACCCGCAAGTAACAATAAAATATAGTCCATGACACTCGCTGTGGGACAATCTTCTTTAGCGGCTTTATCTTGCTTAAATGAGCTGATCAAGAAAATAACCAAACCGACGATGAAAACAGCAACCTCTATCGTAGAAAAATAACCATCTGAAAGAACGAAATACAATAAAAAAGCCGAACCGAAAAGCATAGGCATGTCTGTATCCATTACATCGAAATCCATAATTATTTCCTTCCCCACATAAGCTGTTATGCCTAAGACAAGGAGTATATTGGTTATGTTACTACCGATTACATTAGCTACAACAATCTCAGAAGTGCCTGAGTATACAGCTGCTATAGACGTTGCCATTTCTGGTAATGATGTACCGAAAGCAATGATGGTCACCCCTATTATAAATGGGCTGATTCCAAGCGATAATCCTATTTTTTCCGCACTATCGACGAACTTATCGGATGCATACAGCAATACGATTAAGCTGACAACGAACAATGAAATGTTTAACAATAAATCCAAAGGCGGTAAATTTTTACACTCAGCGAGGGCTGAGTGGACCAAAAGTAAAGTTTTTCAACGACTCTAAGCACGTTTTAACAGCTATACTCTGGGTGATAAATCGAATAATCTTTTTATTAGCTTAAAATATAAGCAGCAAGGTAATGTAGAATTGTTCTAACTACCGATATAATTCGACTAAAGGGCACCGACGATTGGACAGATAACTTTATCTTTGCGGTGTATAACGTAAAATATGTCTAAAACCAAGAAAGACGATAAACCTGTAAAAACGGAAAGTGAAAAGGAAATGAGTTTCCTTGATCACCTGGAGGAACTCAGGTGGCACATCATCCGGAGTGTTATAGCCATTGCTATAGGGGCGATTGTGGTATTCGTGATGCGGATATGGATATTCGATAATATCATCTTAGGACCGATGGGTGAGGACTTCCCTACCTATAGATTTTTCTGCGGAATTGCTGATGCCATGTGCTTCAGTCCCCCAGATCTATTGATAAAGTCGGTGACACTCGATGAAAAATTCCTCATTGCACTTAAGGTATCGATGTGGATAGGATTCGTAGGGGCATTCCCATATGTCTTCTATCAATTCTGGAGTTTCATTAAGCCCGGCCTTTATGAGAGTGAGCAGAAAGTAGCCAGAGGCATGGTTTTTATCTGTAGTATGCTTTTTACTACGGGTGTGGTATTTGGTTATTTTGCCATATCACC
>CAZFJO010000319.1:0-4286 GCA_964518915.1 uncultured Saprospiraceae bacterium | reverse complement strand
TGAAGGAGAGGCTATTGATACATTCGCTACAGGAGATATAACTGTATTGGAATAGATTTACGTACGGAATATGCTAGATGATATAGTGATTCTTTCCTGGGGCTTTCTCTACCATCAGCATACCCGATTTGAACATACCCATTACCTAGATGACTAGATAGAAGCTGGATTTGTAGTTTACATTAAGAAGTCGTGATAGATTGCTGGTATTAATCTCTCCAACTTCATGAGAAATAAAAGTATCGATTGCTCGCGCTGAACTATTGCTTAACAAACTTAAACACATTATCCTTGTTGTCTATACGGATAATTCCAAAATAGATTCCTGGTCTATACGCGTTGACATCGACAATCACTGATCCTGTCTTAACGCTGGTTATAGATTCTATCTTCCTGCCTACAAGGTCGTAAATTTCAAGGCTTGCATCTTGAGACTCAATCTGGGTTAAATCCAGATATAGTTTATCTTTCACAGGGTTAGGGTAGAATAAGAATGGTAGATTTTCTTGATCTATAACGATAGAAGACATATCCTCTGTTATCGTCACTGTCCATTCCTGAACATTCTCGTTGTCTTCAGCAGTAATCTTGTAAATCACAGGTTCAGTGAAGTCAACTACTGAAACGGTACTTTCTTGTACCTCTTCTTCTACCTGCGCTGTTGCACCTGACGATAAAGTGAAGCTAGGCTTTAGATCCGTCAGATTCGTTCCATTTTCTACTGTAACTTCAATTTTATTATTGGCTACGTCGATTTCCGTTTCACCGATTTGTTCTGTCAGCGAAAAAGAGACAATATCGGCTTCAGTATTCAGGGCAAAATAAGTCGCAATTAGGTAATCAATCTGTGCGCGCATTTCTGCAGCTATATCTCCTGAATCATAGGTTTCAAGGTACAAGTCAAATCGAGGATTATGTACGGCATCTTTTTTAGCTCTAAGCACTTCATACCATGGGAGGAAGGCTTCTCTATTGTCGGGAATGATGGATTTGTAATACAATAAACTTTGTCTGATGTCTTCGCTTTTAGGCATTGTTGATAATTTTTCAGCCAAGGCATCCGAAGGGTGTAATCCCCAGAAATGCATAAGTGGCGCCATATTTACACCCATGCCATTAGAAGCAAATTCAATGATCTCATCCGCAACAACAACTTTCGTATTGTCGAATTCCGCTGTCCATCGATCATAAAATACTTTATGTGTCTCAAAAATGGACTCCCATCCGAAAATACGAGCCATATCAATAAATTTAGCATGTCCTCTATGTTGGTACCGGACCTCATCGCAGACAAAGTCCTCTAGATCAGGATCGCAACTCATTTCGATGTCATTCCTGAAATTTGCGGAAAGCATCCAATCCATCGATGCTTCATCTATGGAAAATTGTTCGCTTGCAGAATACTTGAAAGCATCATCTATGCTGAGGCCATAGTATTCATTGTATATATATGAAGCATTGATGTGGATGATCGATTCCGTTTCTCTAGGCAGCGTAGGATGTGCTGCTAAATGTCCATATTCATGTAGCGTGACATGGAAGAAAGTCTTGTAGAATTCTTCGTTTAGAACATTTGTCGGATACAGATTCACTTCACCTACTGATACCACTTGCGGATATCCTGTTCCGTAAGCTGAAGAAGGCAGCCTGGAATCCACTAAGAAATATTCAGCTCTCGCTCGAGGGTAGGGCCTTCCACCCATATAGCGGTAACCGTCCATAATGTTACTCCAGTGACTCAATAATAGCGTGGGATCATCTAGATCAGCGACATGGTCTAATGGAAGGGTAGTCATAAATTTATCTCCTTCTATATCTACCCATGGTACATGATTGTCAGCTAATTTAGCTTGCCAATCGCTGGGATTTGTGAGTCTTTCAGACCTTCCGGAAAAATAGGGAGACTTGACTGCTCCATTAATTTTAATGTCAAACCAACCTATATCAGATCCTTCAGGCACTTTGATATATATCCCACCACCAAAGGGGTTGGCAATAGTGGTTACTTCTGAGTCCAATGCATACAACTTAGAAATCCGAACGAAACGATTGCTAACACCCACAACCGAGTGATCGGAATCATGTGCGCCGACCATAACTTTTAATCCGTTGTTGATGAGTGCGGCAGGAATCTCAATGGTTGCAAGATCTCCTGGAGCTAAGTAGTAACCTGTAGGTCGCTTGGCATCGTTTAAATCTGCTGCTAGTCTTGCGCCTTGGATAGAAGAATAAGAGCCATTGATCTGTACTACTTGTTCATTCAATCTAGGGGCAGCTTCTGCTACGGGCCCTGGAAAAACATCAGCTGCTTCAAACTTTATTCCATCTAAATCAGATAAATTTCCACTTACAAATTGGTTGTCGAAAATATCTTGTTGAAAGAAAATCATCAATTGGGCCTCAACGGATAGGGTAGAGAAGTTAACAATACTGCGATCAAGAAAGAGGGGAGCGTTTCGCTCTTCATAGGCGTTGATGTATTCGAAAATATGAGCTTTTGAACTTTCATAGTTGCCATCATAGTTTAATTGAATGGCGACTAAGTTATCCGTTAGTCCTGCTTCTGAAAGAGGGCTGCTTCCATTAACATGGTTGGTCATGGCTTGTATGGCAGTGGAGAGAATGGAAGGATCACCAGGTTGTTTCGGAGAGTATATTTCCAACTGGTCATAGCTCGCTTCATTGGCAAATACAGTTGAATTAAATTCTAAATCTTGCTCTTGGTTTATAGTCCAACCAAGAAATAAATCATTGTCAGTAATACTTTCTTTAATGAGGTCAAGATCGAATTCATTATTAAAAAAAGCTGAGGTGTAATTCCCATTTGCGATGGCTGACCAACTGTTGTTTTCAAAGTTCATTATCAGCTTTATGTTGACCCACTCTTCTTGAAGGAAATTACCTATTAAGATTTTATTGTGCCCCGGATGATTAGGGACACCTCTATCGAAACCTCCATCGGCATACGAGAATACCAGTTCATAATTAGGTACATCACTGAATATGTCGTGGCTAGCGAAGATAGACCAGCCAGTCCCATTGAGTCCATTTTGGTTAGAGATTAGGTATAAGAAACCTTCATTATCCCCTATGTCTTCCATTCTAAAATTAAAAGAAAATTCGATGCTCGACCCTACATCAAAACCTGCATTCAAAGAAGATGGAAACATCAATCCTTCTGTCTTATCTAAGGTTATGTGTGTATCTGATTCACTTGTGATATAAGAAGGCGTGTTGTCACTTACGACACCATTTTCTATGTATTTCGCATTATGGTTTGCAATTTCTTCCAGCAGATTGCTTTCGAAATTATATACGGCAATCTGGCTACACAGAGTCGATGAAAAAAAAGTGAAACATATAATTTTAAAGAGTGTATTTTCCATGGGCCAATAGTTTTTTAGGGTCTAGAGAGGGTGGCTTTATATATAAGGAGTTACCAAAAGATCTAAGATAGTTATATTATGCTACCATATTAACCTTTAAATGCCTAGGTGGGAACCATCTTGTGGATTTATCTTTCATGCGACAGACGCTGGATCGTTCTTCATGGTTTATTGTCAGAGGAATTCTTTACTTGATTTTCTTTTAAATTGTGCATATATTGAATGACAATGATAAAAACACCATTATCCTATTTAATCATTCTTCCCATCTGTCTATGTCTGTTTTCCTGTGAGGACGACCCAATCGATACACAAGACTTGCCTACTGAAGAAACGCTTACATGGATGGTTGATGGAAATAAATATGCGGTTGAACAGCTGTCTATAGAAGCCACCATGACTTATACCTCCTCTGCTCATGTTAACCACTTGGCAATAATAGGTACAGCCGAAACTGGAGAAGTACTTACCATATATGTTCAGGAATTGTTTCCTGGTGGAGATGGATCTTGCTTGAGTATAGAAAGTTACAATTCAGAGGTGGTAGAAGAAGACTGTCATGATGATGGATTCTTGATAATATGCGATCATGGTGGGTGTGAGTATGAAAACAGTGAAGCTGTAAAATTCAGGAGCTTGGATGAAGTAGGTGGATTCGTGGACATCACTTCTTGCGATGATCAATCGAAAACGATCTCTGGAGATTTTGAATTGCAGATTGTAGAAACGGGTAACTCCAATGCGGAGATTTCTATATCAGGCTCTTTTGTCGATCTGGTCTACAAGTTGAAAGAGTAAAGGAAAATGATAAGAGGATCTTTTAAGAATAATCGGGCAATCGAAACCTGTTGTTATTGACCTCCGGAAAATAAATTTCCTTTTGAATGGAAGCCTTGTTCC
>CAZFJO010000318.1:0-4305 GCA_964518915.1 uncultured Saprospiraceae bacterium | reverse complement strand
ATGCTAGTTTTCAATATTGTACTTTACATAGAATTATGAAATTCGAATTTAGAAAACTTGTTTTTTGGTACCTTATATTTTATTTCTTCATAGGAGGAGCCTTGAGGGATCTCTTTATTACGGGAAAGACAGACCGATTAGAATTTAATAGTATTTTTTCGATAACCGGAATCTTTATTTTTTTCATCTATGTACTGGCTACCTACAGTATTCTGTATTATTTCTACCCGAAACGAAAATGGTTGATGTGCATTTTAGGCATTTTATCTTCGTTCGTTATAGTGATTTCGCTCAGGTACTTCATAGAACAGATTTTAACAGAGTATCTTTTCCAGCAATCTAACTACCGCAAGGGTTATAGTCTGCGCGGATATTTCATAGACAACTATTTTTTCGGAGCGAGGTATATTTCTTTTGCAGTCATTTATTACTTGGTAAGATTTAACAAGTACACTCAAGATAGGGAGAAAGACCTTATGATAGAAAATAAGAATTTCGAGATCAGCAACTTAAATGCACAGATTAATCCACACTTTTTATTGAACTCTATGAATAATATTTATTCTTTGGTTTACAATAAATCTGACAAGGCGCTCGGAGCAATCGAAAGATTAAGTGAATTACTGAAATACAACTTGTACGAAGTAAAAGAATTTATTTCTGTAAATAGAGAACTTGAAATTGTCGATCAATTTGTTGCGTTGCAACAGCTCCGTTACGAGTTCGATGTTGCATTCGAAATGGAATGTAAGTCTACAGGCTCCGAGATTGTACCTAAATTGTTGATCCTAACATTGGTAGAAAATGCATTCAAGCACGGTGTGATCAACGAACCCGATGAACCCGTGCGATTGTCCATTAGGAGAATAAATAAGAGCTTGGAAATACGGTGCAGCAACAAGAAATCCCAGGTGCATTTAAAAGACGAAACGGGAGGTATCGGATTAACCAATATTAAAAGCAGACTGAATCTCCTTTATAAAGATAAAGCAACTTTTGACATTGACAATAGAAGTGATTACTTTTCAGTATTGGTATTAATTCCTGATTGTGATTAATTGTATAATACTAGACGATGAACCCTTGGCAATTAATTTGCTTGCTTCGTATGTTGATAATGTTACTTATCTGACATGCCTCAAGACTTTTACCAATCCACTTGAGGCTATGCAATTCGTCAGGAATAATTCGGTTGATCTTGCTTTCTTAGATATCCAGATGCCACAATTAAGTGGGGTTGATCTTGCAAGAATTATCAGTGATGATACTAAGGTAATTTTTACAACGGCCTACCCGGACTATGCCCTTGAAGGATTCGAGTTGAATGCAGTTGATTACTTGGTAAAGCCCATAAGTTTTAGTCGTTTTATTTCAGCCGTCGACAGACTGAAGGATGATTCTAGAATGGTTTATTCATCGTCGGAGACGAAAGAATTTATTTTCGTAAAAACAGAATATCGGTTACAGAAAATAGATACTAACGAAATCTATTTCTTAAAAGGGACAGGTGATTACTGTACAATCTATACAGAAAAAGGAAAGGTTATGACCTTAGAAAACCTTAAATCACTTACCCATAGATTATCGTCTACAAGATTTACACGCGTTCATAAATCATATACTGTGGCGATTGATAAAGTAAATTATATAAAAAAGAATCGGATTTATATCGACGAAGAAATCATACCTATAGGGAAGACGTACGAGGAGGATTTCAGAAAATATTTAAGGTAGATAATAATAGCCTTGACGGGTTTATAGAACATGGGTGTAAGTATTTTCTCTTTTGAGTGAAACAAGGTTGGAATTCATTACCCTATTTTATAGTAATGTTTCTTGCTGCATTTTATACGATGAGTAATGCTCTATAAAGGGGGCTGTCTGATTCATGTAATTAGAGATATTTGTTTTTCTTTTTAAAGAAATGAGTTATGCTTAATGGAAGTTTTTCTTAGCCGCTAGAAATTCATTTCAATGGTCACAATGTGTATTTCTCTAGTTAAGGGCTGCGATGGGTCAGATATGATTTGGCAATAAATTTTTGATTCCTTTGATTCTTCAAGATTCATGGCCTATTGATATAAATCATGTTGTGATGTCAGCACTGTTCATATTTAGATTATCTTTAAGAAGATTGACTTTATAATTCATGATCAATGGATTGATATATGAAACATATTTTTATTGGATATATCACCCTAGTTATTTTTAGTGGATGTAAACTGAATTCTGATAACATAGGTACACCAGAAAACGAAGGTGCTGTAATTAGCGACACCCTAGATGATAACTGGATACACTTGTTCGATGGAAAGACAACAGAAGGGTGGAGAGGGTACAATGCGAATGTACTTCCTCCTAATTGGGTTGTTCTGGATGGGGTTCTGACATTTGATGTAAATCGAAAAATTGAAAAAGAGTATGCAGGTGGGAAAGACATAATATACGCTGCAGAGAAGTATGACAATTTCGAATTACATGTGGAGTGGAAGATTCCTAAAGGAGGGAATAGTGGCATTCTTTATCATGTGCAGGAAGGAGCAGAATATGCAGGGCCTTATGAAGTAGCTCCAGAATATCAATTGATAGACGACCATAATTACGCGGAGATTCATGATCTAGAAGCGTATAATAAAAGCCTAGGTTATGAAAATCCATCACAGCTTCACCCCTTACAGAAGACGGGTGCGGATTACGCCATGTATCCGGCAGATGAAAATAAAAAGAAATTGAATCCTGCTGAAGAGTGGAATACTTCTAAGATTGTTTTCACGGAAGAAAAAGTAGAGCACTGGTTAAATGGTGATATGATCTTGAGCTTCGTGCCATGGTCAGATGACTGGAATCAGAAAAAAGAAAATGGAAAGTGGCGTGATAATAAAGATTATGGGACTTTTAAATCAGGCTATATCTGCTTGCAGGATCACGATAGTCCGTTGTGGTTTAAGAATATAAAAATTAAAAAGCTATAATGATAAAGAATAAAAATAGGAGGCAGTTTCTAAAGGAATCAGCCTTAGTAACTGTCGGAGGTATTTACACCCTTTCTTCATGTGGCGTAAAGGATTTAAGTAAAACGCCTATGTCATCCGTAAGGACAGCACATATAGGCTTAGGAACAATGGGTATGGAAGACCTGGCTCATACGGCGTCGCATAACGCTGTGCAAGTAGTTGCCTTATGTGATGTAGACAATAATAATTTATCAAAAGCATCGGCCCTATTCCCTAATGCCAAAGTTTATCAAGATTATAGAGTTATGCTGCAAGAAATGAAAGATGGAATAGATGCAGTAATCGTTTCTACACCAGATCATACACACGCCCCTGCATCCTTACTCGCTATGGAAAAAAACATGCATGTGTATTGTCAGAAACCACTGACTCACCATGTATCGGAAGCAAGAGAGATGAATAAGGTAGCTGCGGAAAAGAAACTCATCACGCAGATGGGCATACAGGTACATTCTTTTTACGACTATAGATTAGGAACAATATTAATTCAGAATGGAATCATCGGGAAGGTAAGTGAAGTACATGCATGGTCACCTAAAAACTGGGGCTACGACGACAAGGAGCCAGAAGGAAGCGATTCGATTCCCGAGGGCCTAGACTGGAATTTATGGTTGGGTACGGCTCCAGAACGACCGTACAGAGAAGGTTATTATCATCCCAGTAACTGGCGGAAGATCATGGATTTCGGTTGTGGAACACTCGGAGATATGGGTGTACATATTTTTGACACGCCATACAATGCGCTGGAATTAGATGTACCGCTGACAATCGTCAATGAATGCCGTCCGCATAGTGGATATGGATTCCCTGAAAAAAATAAGGTTGTATATGAGTTCCCAGGAACGAAACATACTACAGATAAACTGAAGTGGATCTGGTATGATGGAGAGGGAGCACCGGATGCTCATGAATCCTTACTTCTTCCTCAAGGAGAAGAATTGCCGAATCAAGGAGCCATGTTCGTAGGAGAGAAGGGACGGTTGCTTCTGCCTCATTTTATGCAGATGCCGAAACACATTGTGGATGGTAAGTATAAGGATATAGAAATAGGAAAGTACGGCGATGCAGCCTTATTAGATCCTCCTGTGAGAGATTATGGGAGGAGTGCTTATAAGCACTATCATCAATTCGTTGATACGATTTTAGGTTCAGATACGTGTACGGCTCCTTTCAGTTATGCGACTAGATTGACAGAAACGATATTGCTAGGCGTAATTGCTGGCCGATTCCCAGGAAAAACCTTGCACTGGGATAGGGAGGAAGGACAATTTGCAGAAGCAGAAGCCAATCA
>CAZFJO010000317.1:0-4307 GCA_964518915.1 uncultured Saprospiraceae bacterium | reverse complement strand
ATCGATATGTCTAAAATGTGGGACTTCGTAGCCTTCAAGGCTCTGATTAGCTTAATGAAGGAAGACAAGAAGGAAGACCTCTTACAGAAAGTATATGAAGAGTGTAAAGCACAAGAAAGCTTACCTGTAGAAGATATCACCAATCGGGTTAAACAGCTGTATGACCTGTACGATTATCGGAAGATCTCAGATAAAATAGCAGAAATTGTGACCACCTCAGACATCGTTCCAGAGGTTAAAGTCATCTATCAATCTATTGATAACCTGAGAAAAGCTTGCCCTGAGAATAATGGTGATTGGTATTTCAGTGGTGATTACCCTACTACAGGTGGAGTAAGAACAGTTAACCGATCCTTTATTAACTATATGGAAGGCAACAATAAACGAGCGTATTAAAAACTTATCGGAGCGATTCTAGCCCAGAAAGTTGCCGTTCTTATTGTAAACCCAGATAAGAAGTATAACGAATAGAAAAAAACCTAGTGCTACCAAGCCTAAGCAAGATCCTTTTTTTCCCCAATTAGAATTATTTCCTGCCATAATAATCTGCTGATTTTTGCTGAGTGCAAAGAAAAAGTTTTTTTCTATAATAGATAACATTAAGAACTCTGAAAATTATCTTTTCTTCAGAATAAAAGAATAAATGCTCTTTACTTAGACTTCGTTACTCCCAGACTTATTGATTTAACCCCCTTGAGGCTTTCTTCTCTAGAATGTTGAGAAATTAAAAATCCATAATTTCCTGGAAGCTGGAACGATATCCTCTTAATAAGGTCTACCACAGCTTCACAATCTGTTCCTTTACAGTTTCCTATCCACTGACCGAAATCATCTACGAGTTCAATCGACAATACTTGCTCCGTTTTCTCACCGTCCGGAAATTCTGTAACTATATTCAAGTATGTATTCTGGTAAGAATACGAACGATCATGTTCTATGTGCAGTTCTAGGTCATATGCTCCCGTAGTGTCCTCTACTTCTACCTGAAACTGTATTTCCTGACTATAAGGCCATCCTTCCGGTGAGACTTCCTTTTTCTCAAAAAACATTCTATCCTTCCCACAAGATGAAAGCAATAGAAAAAGAACCAAGCAACTTATCAATCTAGCCATCAATTAAAGTAATCTTTCATGCGTTCGAAAAATCCTTTTTCGGATTTTCCTGGATCAGGTTTAAAATTGGGTAGGGTTTTCATTTTTTCTAGCAACGCTTTTTCCTCTTCATTCAATTTTTTAGGCGTCCAGATATTAACATTGATCAATTGATCTCCTTTACCATATGCTTGTACTGATGGTAACCCTTTCTCCCTTAAACGGAATATTTTACCTGCTTGGGTGCCAGCAGGGACTTTTATTTTAACTTTTCCAGATAGGGTAGGGACTTCTACAGAAGTTCCTAAGGCCGCATCAGCGAAGTTTAAGAAAAGATCATACACAATATTCTGACCATCTCTGCTGAAAAATTCATGCTGTTTTTCTTCTATATTGATCAGTAGGTCCCCTTTAGGGCCTCCCATTCTTCCAGCATTTCCTTTTCCTCTCATCGATAATTGCATGCCGTGTTCTACGCCTGCCGGAATTTCTATCTCTATGGTTTCATTGCCCATAGATCTTCCCTCTCCCTTACAGGTTGAACAACTGGCCGTAATTTTCTGTCCCGAACCACTACATGTAGGACATGGAGCGGTCGTCTGCATCTGACCTAAGAAAGTAGAACGTACTTGTCTGACATAACCAGAACCTCCACATGTATCGCATGTTCTTACAGAAGACTTATCCTTAGCACCTGATCCATCACAAGTTTCACAACCTACTTGCTTCTTAACTTTAATCTTTTTAGTAACTCCATTTTCTATCTCTTCTAGCGTAAGAGAAACCTTGATCCTCAGGTTAGACCCTTTCTGCCCTCGGCGTTGTCCCGAACTTCTGCCACCTCCGAAAAAACTCTCGAAAGGGCTTCCTCCATCTCCGAAAATATCTCCAAACTGTGAAAAGATGTCATCCATCGTCATTCCACCTCTACCGCCTCTACCGAAACCAGCATTAGGATCTACGCCTGCATGACCATATCGGTCGTACCTGGCTTTCTTGTCAGCATCACTGAGAATCTCATATGCTTCTGCTGCTTCCTTAAATTTTTCTTCCGCTTCTTTATTATCTGGATTACGATCTGGGTGATACTTCATCGCTGTCTTGCGATAAGCTTTCTTAATCTCATCGGATGATGCAGATTTAGATACACCGAGCGTTTCGTAGTAATCTCTTTTAGCCATAATTATTCTCGTTTATTGTTACTTGCCTACGACGACCTTGGCGTATCTGATGATCTTTTCGTTGAGGTAATAACCTTTTTCTATTGTGTCTATGATTTTTCCTTTCATCTCCTCGGTCGGAGCGGGAATTTCTGTAATAGCTTCGTGTAATTCAGGGTCGAAAACCGCCTCTTCCGTCTCCATCGCCTTAAGCCCTTTAGCGGTTAAGATAGAATGTAACTTGTTATATACTAGAGTGACTCCTTCGCTGAATGCCTCTTCCGTAGAATCGCCTTCGGCACTCTTTTTAGCTCTATCGAAATCATCCAGAACCGGTAATAGAGACTGCATAGTATCTTGAGCCGCATTTCGCATCAGGTCTAGACGTTCCTTGATATTCCTTTTCTTAAAATTGTCAAACTCTGCAAAAAGCCTCAGGTATTTATCCTTAGCTTCAGCAAGATCAATCTCTAGTGATTCTACCGTAGGAGCTTCATTTTCTTGAATTTCTTCATTTACTGTCGTTTCCTCCATGTCTTGGGTCTCTTCTTTTTGCTTATTTTTTTTAGCCATTTTACGCACTTGATTTGTCAGAAAGTCATACATATTATATGGGTATAGAAAACATCAATAGCCTTGCCATTTCATATAGCAGGCCAATATGGCACAATGATAAGCACGAAATAGTCAGAAAGTCACAAGATTATGACTTTTTAAGTCTTCTACTTAATAATACATCAATTTCCTCTGCGGTCTGATTGACACCGATTATCTCTCCTTTAGGGTTAAGAAGATACTTAGTAGGGATTTCTTTCACCCCATATTGTGATACGATAGGGCTTTTAAACCGTTCTAGTTGGGCTATGTGGTATTTCCAATTGAGGCCATCTTTAGAGATGGCTTGCTTCCATCTTTTTTCATTGTTTTCTACACCGATACTTACAATTTCCAACCCTTCCGCACCCTCGAGCGAAGCCCGACTAAATTTTTCATGTAGTTTTTTCAAGGAAGGATTTTCTTTTCTACAGGGTGGGCACCATGATCCCCAGAAATCTATAAGTACATATTTTCCTTCTAAGTCGCTTAAAGCAAATGAGGTTCCATCCATTAATTCTGCCTGAAACTGTGGCGCACGCTCACCGTTTTCATACTTAGGTTGCTTATAGAATTGGTATCCTATAAACCCAATGATAATTAAAGCCAAAATTATGTTTAATACCTTATTCATATCTAATCTTTCTGAATCGTGATGTAGTTACCACTATCTATAACATGATAAGAAACAAAATTACGCTGAAATAACGGTATTATTTAGTTTGCCGCAAGACAATTGCCTTGTCCATTACTCTCTCCACCATCCCCATGTAAAAATAACCCCGTAAGAAAATCCATTAAGGTCTAGGGTTTCTGTGGCTTGATCTATTTCGAAACGATTGAAGTAGTTATAAGAAGCGACTAAGCTGACCTTCATTTCTTCATAGATGTTTACTTCCAAGCCTAAGGAAGGCTTAACTGCTATAATCGTCTGCCCTATCCGCTCACCTGATAAAAATGATTTCTGATTGCCGATCCCGAATTTAGTCATAACATATGGGTGGACAATTTTATGATTTCCAAGATTATATCCTAGCATTGCTCCTATGTGCCTATACGAAAAACTCCCTTCTCTTTCGTCGCCATCGGAAGACCATGTATAGTACATTCCCATCTGAGTTTTATTAACAGACAATCCCATATCGAAGCCTTTAATCAAGGTGCTTCGTCCCTGAACCTGCGCAGCCTCTAAGAGAAAAGACCCGAAACCAGAAGTAACTTTGCCTCCTGAAAAAAGATGTTTTTGTTCTTGAGAATATCCTACTGCTGTCAAGAATATAAAAACGATGGTAATTATATTTTTCATATTTAATAGTTGCTTTCTCTAAGTACGATAATACAAGAATACCGGTTACAATATACAAGGATTTAATAATCCAAGTCGATTAAATCCACAAGAGTCTGGTATATATGATTAAAAAATTACCTTTGTCTTTTGTGACAGATAAATAAACAATCATGA
>CAZFJO010000316.1:0-4313 GCA_964518915.1 uncultured Saprospiraceae bacterium | reverse complement strand
ACCCTGTACTCTTTATTGTGCTTATTGTTCTTAATATACTCTTGCCAAGAAACCAACAATGAGTCTACCAATTATTCTGATAAAGTAAAAGAATGGAAGGAAGATGAAAAATTTTCCGGAGCATATCAGCTCGCAGAATACCAGAGAAAAATCAGAACAGAAGATGGAATGGCAGTCCCTTCATATACGTCGGGATATAAATACAGAGAATTTATAACCGCTAAAAACAGTCGATTCCGAAAAACAACAAGAGAGGACCTAGACTGGACAGAAAGAGGGCCTAACAATGTAGGTGGTCGCGCCAGAGGTATGTGGCTAGATCCATCAGATGTTACGGGAAACACACTCTACGTCGGTAGTGTAGGTGGCGGTGTATACAGAACAGAGGATGGAGGTCAATCATGGACTGGTATCAGCCCTGACTTAGCGAATCTATCTACAACTAGGATCGCCGGTAGCGCATCTAACCCTGACATTTTATATGCAGGAACTGGCGAAGGATATGGCCCTATTGACGCCATAACAGGTAGTGGAATATTTAAATCTACGGACCGTGGTGAAACATGGAATCCGGTTGAATCTACTTTTAATAGACCTACCATGGGTGCCATCAATGGTCTTGCTGTTAATCCGGATAACCCTGATCATATAATCTTCGCTGCCATCGTAAATTCTGATGAAAACATTGCTCAATTAAGATCTTTTGTAGCCGTGAGCATGGATGGTGGAGAGACACTAGATTTCACCAATACTTATGAGACAGGAGAAATCGACCAGCTAATCGTAGATCCGAATGATTTTAATACAGTATACATATCTATCGCATTCGATGGTGTCTATCGCAGTACCAATGGAGGAAATACTTTTAGAAGAATATTTTCACATGATTTCAGTAGAGTAGAAATAACTCCATCAGCTACTAAATCAGGAATTGTCTTTGCTTCTGCTTATGACGGAGGTGCAGGAGATATTTTGTTTGTTTCAGATGAGAATGGCAGTAATTTCACACCTATAAAGGGTCAGGATGCTGCTAACAATTTCGATGATTTTCTAGGCGGTCAAGGATGGTATAATAATGCGATCGGTGCCCATCCTACTGATCCGCTCAAGGTATTTATAGCCGGAGCTGGATTGATGTATGAAGTAACGGTTAGTACGGCAGCAGATGGAAGAGATTCTATTCCTGCAACGGTAATCCCAATTGTTGATGGGTATGGAGAAGTAAGAGACTTATTCCCAGATGCTAGAACTAAGGGCGTCCACGTGGATCATCACGGTGTTTTAACCAGAATAGATCCCGATGACCCAAGTAACTTCTTTATATACAACACCAATGACGGAGGATGTGCCATATCTAAGGATGGTGGTAAAACCTTTATCCAATCCAATGACAACTTCAATCAAGAGATCGTAAATGGGCAGACAATAACCTATAATACTTCGACAGGTATGAATACTTCTCAATTCTATGGTGCGGATAAAGCCAATGGAGCAGATAAATATGTAGGTGGAATGCAAGACAATGGGTCTTATTTTTCTCAAGAAGATAGCGATGAAAATACCCCATGGGAGATAGCTTCATTTGGAGATGGATTCGAAGTAGCTTGGAATTATGGTGATGAAAATTCTTTCATTACTACATCACAGTTTGGTCGCTTTTTTAAGACAACAGATGGAGGACAGAATTTTGAATTTGCTTTAACGCCTAACTGGCAGCAAGGAAGAGACGATTTCCCTTTTCTAACTAGAATAGCCAATAGCAAGCAAGAACCTGGATTGTTGTTTACATCATATTCTGGTGGATTATATCGATCAGATGATTTCGCAACGGTGAGAAGAGATTTAGACCCAGACAATATAGTCGGTAATTGGGATCTAATTCCGATGCCTGCTTGGTGGTCTCAAGCTGGTATACCGAGAATAAGTGTGGCCACTCCAGATGTAGTCTGGGCTGGAACAGGAATTCATGACCAAGGTGGAAATACCAGGATGGCGGTTTCTATAAATCAAGGAAGGTCATTCAGAGAAATTTCTGGCAATACAACACTTGCAAGAGGAGGGATAACTAATATTGCAACCCATCCATTTAGAGATAGCACTGCATTCTTTATATACTCAATAGGGGATCATCCTAAGGTAATAAGAACAGATGACCTAGGAACAACTTTTAGAGACATCACTGGTTTTAATGGTCAGAGTGAGAACAGCAATAATGGTTTTCCAGATGTTGCTACTTATTCATTCTTAGTCATGCCATTCGATGAAAATATTATGTGGGCAGGTACAGATATAGGACTTGTAGAATCTACAGATGGTGGTGAATCTTGGCATCTTGCTGATAATGGATTTCCAAGTGTAGCCATCTGGGACATGAAAATCGTCAACGATGAAGTTGTGGTAGCAACCCACGGTAGAGGCATATGGTCTGTGAGCCTTCCAGAACTGGAAGGATATGAACCACCAGCTGTACCGAGTGTACTGACAGCTCAGATTGTATTAGATGGAAACCTATCTGGTACATATACACTCAGAGCACCTGCGGCTAATGCAAGATTGTTAGCGACCTATGCAATCAATGGAAGTGAGAGAACAGAGACATTTGACCTGATGGAACTCAATACTGTAGGAGAAGACATTTTCTTTAATTTCCAACTTTCAGATTTACCAGAAGATGAAATAGAGCCTATGGTTGTCCAGATACAAGCTGAGGTAGATGGGGAAATGCTAGCAGGATACTCAGACGCCCTTCTGGTCAATGTAGATCAAGACGATAAGGCCATCGGGTATTACTATGATTTCGACAATGGAGAGGTTGACTTCGCTACCCTTAATATGGAAATCAACAATCCGAGTAATTTCGGATCTCTGGGTCTAGGAACGCCACATCCATACGAAGATTTATCACAGTACTTCAGTGTATTCCAGAAACCCATTCCAATAACAGAAGAAAACAATACCATTGCTTTCGATGAGATCGCCATCATCGAGCCAGGCGACGCTGGAATTGAATTTCCAGACCCTAATTTCTGGGATTATGTTCTGATAAGAGGAACGAAAGATTTCGGAATAACATGGGATACCATACAAGGATATGATTGTAATTTATTCCCTGTCTGGAGAGAAAGATGGGATCGGACTAGTGCAGGTAACAACAGTACTTCAGCTGCCACAAGAGACGATATTGTAAGAAGAGGCATCAATCTTCTTGATCATTATGATATAGGCGATGAAGTATATCTGTCGTGGCAAGTAATTACAGATCCTTTCGTATTCGGATGGGGATGGAGAATCGATGACATCCAGATCGGAAATTCTACTGTAAATACAGTGGATAACGATGTAGAAGGAATCTCAGTGAGACTCATCAATAATCCTGTAGTAGATCAGGCATTGATAGAAGTAGAAAACACGACGGAGAGCCTTGATTTTAATTTCGTCCTTTACGACATCAATGGAAAAATTGTAAGTAAAGTTGAATCCCTTAGCAGGTTTTCTGGTAAGACACAATTCTCTGTAGACTTGAGCAATCTTGCTTCAGGGACATATATATTGACTTCTCAAGCCGGAAGCAATTATAGAGGAACTACTAAGATCATTAAAACTTAGAAAGGGAATCTGCTAGAACTAAAAAAGAGGCATTGTTGTAATAGACAATGCCTCTTTTTTTATGGCTTCTAATCTGAATAAGAATGTAATCCAGTGTAAGAAGGTGCTGAGGTATTACTTTAGAAAGTGCAACATCGAATTTTCTCCTTTCCTACCATGAAGAAAAGCAAGTTGACCATACCTTTCTGCCATTCTTATTCCTTCTTCTTTACCCATGCCGAGTACTAGAAAACTTCCTTCAGCGTGGTCACCATCTGCTGACCTACTGTTACCATCCAGAACTTTATAAATTGACAGATCTTCTAAAAGTTTTATCTGATCTATGTAATTCTCTTTTAATGATCTCTCTTTTCCTCCTGGATTCCATGCTGTAACAAAACACCATCGATTTTCTTGGTACTCTTCGAGTAAGTCGTCAAGCTCTATGTTTCGCTCGTTGACGTTGATTTTTATGCCGCTGTTAGATATCTCGTACACAGCAGCTTCGTAGATTGCTTTCATTGGGTTCAATTGCCTTTTTTAAACGTTTGTTGGGACAAAGATATAGAAATCTATTACAATACATTAAAATATAATATGGCCTGACAGTAAGAAGACTTTATAATATCTACCTACATCGCTAGATGGGTTAGATCTTATTAGAATAAATGGTATTTATCCCATATTCTTGATGAATCGTATAATTATAGCACACAGATCGCTCATTT
>CAZFJO010000315.1:0-4347 GCA_964518915.1 uncultured Saprospiraceae bacterium | reverse complement strand
ATCCGTTATTAGCTGCTTGTCTTAACCAATTGTTACTATTGGTTTCATCTATATCCGGCTGAAACCCTGCTACGAATCCTAATCCCGGAGCATCGAATCCACTGCTCAATCCGAGCAACTTGGATTCAGGTGTAAACCCGGGAACTAAGGTAGATCGATCTTGTCGATAATCGATCTTCAACGTACGTAAAGCCAGCAAGGGTCGCAATAGAATTTTCTCAGCAAGTGATGGTGTCCTAGGTGCTTTCTCTTCTTTTTTCTCGTCTCCATCCGCCGTATCAGAATTACTTGCACCTCTTCTACCTCTAGTTCTTCTTCTATTTCGATTTACTGAATTCCCACCGCCTTCTATAGATTTTAAGTATCCTGATTTCTGGTAGAACTTATCTAAATTTAATGTCAAAACGCCCGATCTTCTCTGGGTATTCTGTATGATATTCCCTGGTCCATTACCAAATTCATCAATCACAATTAATGCGCCAGCTTGCCACTTATAGGTAACATCGTAATCTGCCTTAAGAGATACCCAGTCCATACCAGGTAGATATCTAACAGGAGCGGTCCATGATAACCCAAATTTATGATCGTAGCCCTTGCTTCTTCCTAAGTTCTTGAAATTATCCCACCAGTATTCCCTCACTGCACTAGGGTCATCGGATACACGTTGTGTAAAATCATTCCCTTCTACATCAACCCATGGCCTGTCTGCTGGATCATTAGCAATTCCTACTTGTCTGAGTTCATCGATGGCCGAAACAGCTCTGGCATCGAAATCAAACTTTAGAGACTTAGTAAAATCCCACTTTAGTTGATATGAACGCTCCCATTTAAATCTCCGATCATCAAATGTGAATACTGGTTCGTCTGGTAATCGGAATGTCCTTGTTCCGTTAAACCTATCCACTGTTGAAGAAAACCGGAATGACTTAGGTAGCAATCCTATATTGAATTCACTTATTATTTTTAATAAAGGAGACTTTATTTTCTTGAATGGTTGCCATGGCTTGATGTTGTTGCTGTAATTGTAATCAAGACCCACCGACGTTTCTACTACTTTATTCTCCTCAATGATAGGGTCGGTCTCAACCGATTCCGAATAGGCATAGGTCGCACTGAAGTTATCTATACTCCAGGGTTTCTTAGATCCTCCACCTTGACCAGACTTCTTAACATTGGTAAAATTAATGGCCTTGGTAGTTATCGTTTTCTTAGCCCTTTCTTCTATTTCAGCAGCTTCTTCCGGTGTTTCTGCAAGTTCCTTAGCTTGGTCTACAGATAAATCTTGCTGGAATGGATCGAACTGAGGTGTCGATGTCAATTTACTAAACTGTGCGTACATAGGAATTTCTAGGCCCCACTTATTAGGGAAGAACTTACCTAGTTGGACATTACTAGATACATCTACTTGTAAGAGTTCTTCTCTTGCTCTCTCCTGTAATCGCTGATCGATGGCTCCCCATCCGATGCTAGAGTATGATCCAGATAGATTCACCTCTCCGAGATCTGCAAGCTGTAGTTGTAATCGAGCAAGACCGGCATAACCACCTTGTTGCTTCAGTCCCGATGCTCTCAATTCATTGATCCATACAATACCACATCTACCAGTAGACATATTTCCTGTATTGTTGTTCTTGACACCTACTTGTAAAACCTTGATAAAACCGAGAGATGGATTTCCCACAATCCTTCTCGTAGCTTGAGGTATTCCTTCCACTGACGTTTCGAATGTATCAATTACTGATTTCCCAGCATCTTGTCTCAATAACTTCAACTCAGGAAGTATATCCAACTCGAAATTGACGAAGTTAGAATCTGGCCATATATTTTCTATCACAGCTATTCCATCTTCTTCCTTTGATAGGATCAGTGGAATTTCATATTCATAGTAATTTCTTTCGAAATCCTTTCCTAGTCGGACAAAGATAGATACGTCTCCATCCTTTAAATCGGGATCCTGTTCCACCGCTTCCGCGTGGACGAACATCTGTAATTTCTTATAGTAAGTAAGATCAAGCTGGGATAACTTATAGATGGATGCTTCACAATCTTCTCCTAAGTTGCAGAATTCCATGGATAGAGATTTCTCATCTTGAAGCAGATTCTGAAAAGTCTGAAAAACACGTTCTTGTAGAATTCCTCTAGGAGATTTATAATTGAATGGTAACCTCGAGGAATTCTCTTCTACGCCTACGTCATCAAGAACGAAAGGAATATCTGACCCAGCATCATTTGCGCACTCCGATGGCAATACTCTCCATTGGTTTCTTCTCAACTGGAAGTCTGCAAGTCGGAATGTCTTAGCTGAAGAAAAACCTTGCATGTACATCCTCATAAACTGGATAGAACGGAATCCTTGAATATCATTGATCGGGGTTCCTTCTGCGAGAGGTATATTTACTCTGTACCATTTCTGGCCATTGACTTCTCTTACTTCACGGATAAAGGTTGTGGCTGTTTCGTCGATTTCTCCACCTGCATTGGCAAGAGACAATCTGTATTCATAATAATTTTCTGCTTCATCCAGAGATCGGTTGTTGTTAAGGTCTTCCTTATCTGGACGTGGATTTCCTCTTCTTCTTTCATTAGGGTTTACATCTGGATTCTGCTGACTATTAGTCAGAGGAGCATTGCCTTCCGGGCCGTTAAATCCTCTCATTCTTGTCAGAAGCAAATCCTCTTCCTCGAAACGACTATCATTGAAATAAACGTAATTATCATTGGCAGGATCTTGTTGTACCCCCGCAGGCACTGGGAATGTAGCACCTATTTCTTGTAACCAACTACTATAGAATTCAACTTCAGCTCTATCATCCAGACCATCGAACCCTATATCCTGGATGGCTCCTGATGTATTATCGAAGCCATCTACTACTGGCACAATGTTGCTTACTCTACCCCATGTAGATTCTATCAGTGTATTAGAAGCATCTTCATTAACTGGGATACTGTTCTCATAAAATTGTCTGTTGTCATTCAGTACATCCTCTGATATGTTACCTAGGTTAAAAACAATCTCTCCTATTTCTCCCGCTTTATGTTCAATTCCATCTGGTCTCTCCATAAATGGGTTAAGCATCCAGAATTCTATAGATTCATAATTGGCTGCTTGGAAATCTGTATTAGAAAAACTACGCATGATTCCAGCCCATCTGGTTTCTGGATTTTTTAACTTTATATCTCTTCCATCTTCACTGAGTTCTACACCTTTAGATACATCTGTAAATCCATTTGGTGTATCGAAATTATAAGGTCCTCTCTCTGTTGGATAATATGACATATCGAAGGTGAAGAGGTTATTCAATCCTGTTGTTACATCTCTATTAAACAACTCATCTTGCAATATCTGTCTGGTATACTCATTCTGATTATCCTCTCCAGATCTCGCATTGTTGTCTATTACATACCAGTTAAGTAAGGCACGATTAGCACCAGAGGATAAGTCGAGGTTGTCTGCCTCTCCTAAAACGGAAGGCACAGAAGCCAGTACCCAATCGTTGGTTCGGGTACTTCCCAGTAATATACCACTTACTGATCCTTCGAAATCATCAATACTCACTACCCCACTATCGTCATCCGATAGATTAATAGCTCCTGAGTGACCAGGTATAAGTACTGCTCCTTCCGCAGAAAAATTGATATATGACTTTTCTTTCGTACTGTAGAAAGGCAGCTTGTCTACCATTTTAGTAAGGGCTGTAGATTCTGTACTATAGTTCAGATCTATTCCGATGACCCGGTTATTGATCGGATCATCTCCTAGATTTACCTTCTGGGTAAATGGCCTTTCCGACAACCTCAGAAAGGTTGCTCCTATATTAAAGTTATCGCCTACTTCATAATCTGCTCTTAACCCGAGCATGGTTTTCTGCTGTAGGTTGAATATCGCATTGTTCTCAAAAGAAACATTGACAGGCGTTCCTTGTTGTAAATATGCGGGGTTGATGATTCTCAATTTTCCTAAGGAATAATCAATTTCATAATCTTGATTTTCTACCAATGTACGCCCCCCAGCGGATACACGGACCGAACCTTGAGGAACGAACGGACCGAGATTAATCTCTCCAGAAAAATCAGATTTTACCTCGCCTTTCATGACGAACTTGTTCTTTTCTAGCACCTCTCTTGCTCCTATAATCGTGGTATCATATAATTCCTGATAGACCAGTCTTTCTACTAAAGCAGGATCGTCAATGAGTTCATTCAGTGAATTTCCGAATGGTTCAAGAACTGGAAAGATAACCGCTCCATTCCTAGGAATAATGGTTACTCCTGGCACGAAATCAAATATTCCGTCCGACTGAGGATCACCCAGCGCATTTAAATTATCCAGATTAAATACATTAAGAA
>CAZFJO010000314.1:0-4347 GCA_964518915.1 uncultured Saprospiraceae bacterium | reverse complement strand
AGCAAGAAGCAATAGTCTATTGTAAACAATAGACACAGTTATATGAACTATTCCTAGTTAAGCGTACTTTCTATTCCTCCACTTTCTACTATACACACATCATAGATAAAGCAATATGCTATATTGATTAGTTATTGAATCCTTCTACCACATTAACTTAAGTATGGCTTCTAGTTAATCTTGTACTTCACAATTTAATTGAAGATTATTTTAAAAGTATTCCATAATCCATTTTAAAATTTTTAGCTTCATTTTCAAGATGACTAAAGAAACAACCCCTATTCCGAAAAAATCATTTAATCGATCAGATTTAATAAGTATCATAGCATTGGTTCTGAGTATTGGGGCTTTTGGTGTTGCGCTCTATGAAGCTAATATTCTTAAGCAACAACAAGAGATCATGTTAAGTCAGCAGAAAGCTTCCATCTGGCCTTACCTTAAAATCAAACAAGGACTTAGTGTTAATGAATTGTCCGTACAATCAAGCATAGGAATTGAGAACAAGGGTCTCGGCCCGGCTTCTATATCAGATTATAAGTTAACAATTAATGGAGATGTTGTAGCGTCATATACAGACGGCCTAAAGATAGTAAAGGAGATATTGCAACGGGAAGATGTCATATTTTCGTTGGCCTCTGACCCTGGTATTATTGCTTCTGGAGAAGTACATGAGTTTCTGAAAATTTTTATTCCTGACCCTACGGTTTCCTTAACGGTAATATCACAGATAGAGTTAGAATTGGAATTGTGTTATTGTTCCGTATATAATGATTGCTGGATGGTTTCTCTATCAGAAAAACCCAAGGTAGGCGCTTGTCAATAAAAGGATGACTCTCTTGATTTCTTTTCTATAGGTAGATACACCTTATCGACCATTTCTTGATATTCAGATTCTGGATTACTCATATAGGTAATTCCCCCACCACTGCGGTAATACATTTCATTTTTTCGATTTTCAATGAATCGAATCAATACAGCAGAATCAAGATTTTCTCCATCGTAGACACCACCGATTCCTGTGTAAAATCCTCGATCACCTTGTTCTGAGTTTCGAATAATTTCTAAGGTCTTTTTCTTCGGCGCACCAGAGATACTTCCAGCGGGTAGAAGCTGAAAAAAGATGTCTCCTAGATGTGCTCGGTAATCATCAGCGAGCTTTCCTTTAATTTCAGAACTTACCTGTAGCAACTCCTTGTCTATGGTTGATATCTTGTCTAGATATCTATACTTACTGACATGCACTTTTTCTGCCACTCGAGAAAGGTCATTGCGGATGAGGTCTATGATCGTATTGTGTTCTGCTTTTTCTTTTTTATCAGAAAGGATGACATTTTTTGCATCTGGAATACTGGCATCGATGGTTCCTTTCATAGGGTAGGAGTAGATATAGCCGTCTTCTATCTTGACGAATGTCTCTGGAGAGAAACAGACCCAGTTGTTCTTGTATAAGAATTTATATTTGGCTTGAACGGAATGATAGATATCAGATATTGAAAGGTTGCTTAAAATCCTCGTAGGATAGCTGAGGTTGAGAAGAAAGCTATTGCCCTTTTTTATTTCGGATAAGACGGTATCGTATCCCTTCTTGTATGCGTTATACGAGATAGGAATCTTGTCGAAGAGGATAGGGTTTCTTAAATTAAGGCTTGATGGTTTATTTCCAGTAAAATCATAAAGTATATCATGTGGAAAGCCATCAAGAGGAAGGACTTCCCAGTTGTTCATTTCATAGTCTATGAAAAATAGAAAAGGTCTATTCTCTCTGCCATATTGATTCATGGTCTTACGAGCCTCTATATTATTGTCATTGTATAATGGCATCCATCAATAGGAATACAATTACGACCTCCTTGGTTCCGGAGAACACCAAATAAAGAAATTTTATTTACTCCTGTATGATTAGTGAGCCGGTAGACTTGATGGTAATTTTGCCACCTGATAAATTCTGTATAGCGAGAGGGTCACCATTTAACCCATACACAGTCCCATGAATAATCATGCTTCCTGCGTTTTCTAAAAATGCATTGACTCTAAATGTCAACTCAGCATCTTCCTGAATGATTATATCTTCACACAAAAAGAGGCCACCATTTAAGTCTGCACCTATACTCATTATGCCTGCGTTAATTTTAGGAAAATTGGGAACACCTCCCGGGATAATTACAGGACTGTTGATAGTAGGAATAAAACCGTCATTCCAGTTACCAGCAACATTCCATCCATCACCGATGGCACCTGTCCAGATAAATTCTTTTTTTTCTGTCACGGATGCATATCCATCCTTGTCACCTCCTGCCCATATGTTGGTGCTGTTGGTGAAGAGTGTGGCTGTATGCCCATCCTTGTTCCCTCCTGTGTAGATGTTAGTACTACTAGTGGCACTTGAAACTGCATGCCCATCCTTATTCCCTCCCGCGAAGATGTTGGTATTACTGGTATAAGTTGATACACTGTGCCCATCTTTAAAACCGCCTACGTAAATATTAGTAGGATTAATATAAGAGGCCATGTTGTAACCATCTTTAACACCACCGAAAAATTGAGTAAAGGCAGTGTTATACCATAATAGAGAACACGTTACCAATAATATTTTAAGAAAATTCATTTCTAAAAAACCAATTTTCTTACACCCCTTGCTCCCAAGTGGGCAGAGCGTAATGATGTATTTACAATAACATTCTTTCCTTGTGATATAGGTTCAATACCACCACTACTGGTATCTTGTGTTGATAACAATTGAGCACCTGAAGTCCATCCTGGAACTTGCGCATTCCCGATGGTACTTAAATTGCCGTCACCGTAACTGAATCTAGAAAAATTACTACTTCCTATACCATACATAAACTCTCCTAGGTTGTGCATGTCCATCACACCGTAGTAGGTGGCTGATGATTCTGTCCTACCTGAAGTAGCCGTTGCAGAATAGCCGGACCTAAGTGTTCCTATGTTATACAGAGAGGTTAATATGCCTACGTTAGATGTAGATTCTGCGATGGTGCCAGGATTAGTGATGGTTCCTGCAGGGTTCCAGGTGTCTGTCCCCCAGACATATTCTCCTCCGACAGGGGTAACATCTCCACGGCATATCTTTTCATACTCCAGCTCAGACATCGGACGCATTCCTGACCAGTCGAGATAGGCAATGATGTCCATAGGAGTCATGTGATTCATCACTAAGTCGCCACCATCATTGGGTGAGTTTTCATTATTAGTAGGATCTAAATCTAAATAGAACTCTATAGGACCTGTGCCGATGTTCGTGTTACAAGCTATGGGATTTCTATCTTGCACAGTTGCAGTATTCGTCATAACATATTTATTAGAAGCAACAGGCCCGGAGAGATCTGCTTGTGTCCGCGCATCCTGTTGTGTCCTAGAAAGACAATTCAGAAAATCCGTATACTGTCTGGCGGTGATTTTATATTTCATGCAGAAAAAACTTTCGTACCCTTTAGGAAAGTCTGCATTAAGGTTAGGTCCTGATGCAATTCCTTCTTGTCCGAATTCTCCAGCAGCACTTCCTCTCAGGATGGCATCTTCGTTATCGATAAGCAAGGGGTTGCCGACATTGTTTTCGTAGAATCTTCCTGAGGATAACCCATCACCAGCATAGAATGCAACACTACCAATAAAAACAGTTTCAGTGGCGAATACCTTAAAGTCTTGAAAAGCCCCTTGCATAGGCGCTAATTCTAGTGTCATAGTGACTGGTCCGAAAGAGGAATTCCCACTGGTGGTTTTATAGATCATTATACCTAAATCATCGTATGAAATGAATTGAAGGTGATTCTGGATAGCTGTAGAATCTAGGATTTCTGCATGCTGCCAGGAATCACCTCCATTAGCAGAATACTTAATAAAAATCCATGCAGCATCATGAAGGTCAGGCTGTAGATTGAAAAAAGTCCAACTGTTTTCCCAAGTGAGGGAAAAACTTATCTCATTGGTTGATTCATTGAAACTAACATTGGATACATTTATGCCATTGCCATAACTATGGATAGAAAAAAGAAGGAGGAAGATTGTAATCACTTTTTTCATGGTAATAGGAGTATATATTATTACCCACAAAAAAAGAATGAATTAAACGTATCACATCTACCCGAACAGGTGAATCTAGAAAAACTAAGTTGCTTACTTAAGTAGAAAAACAGGGTATCTACGGTAGGTCTGCTCATAATGTGGCGACTGCTCGTAGATAAAATTAAGTTGGGCTCTCGCGTTTTCAGAAAATGCTGCATCTTCTTCTTTCTTCTTATTGAAGGCTGTTCTCAGTTCAGCATTGTTCTTCAACAATTCTGCTGCTCTGTCCTCGAATACGTAGGAAGAAAAATGTTCTTTCTGCAT
>CAZFJO010000313.1:0-4354 GCA_964518915.1 uncultured Saprospiraceae bacterium | reverse complement strand
TTGACACTTTCTGTGGCTCTTTCTGTCTGAGGTCTGGTCTTAGTAGCGAGAGATACGGCATACTCAAGGACATTGTCAGATATAGGTATCTTTCTTATTAGATTCTGGAAATACAGTATCTCTTCTCCAGTAAGTATATTCCCTAGTGCGGTTTTACCGCCACCCGTGGTGTTTTTTACTACAGCAATTTCCTCTTCGTAAGTCGGATAATCAAGAGGTATGTTAAACATAAATCTATCTAACTGCGCTTCTGGCAATGGATAAGTCCCTTCTTGTTCTATCGGATTCTGTGTAGCCAGTACGAAGAAAGGAGCTGGCAATACATGCCTTACTCCACTGATCGTAACAGATCTTTCTTGCATGGCTTCCAGTAGCGCGGCTTGCGTCTTAGGAGGTGTTCTGTTAATCTCATCTGCAAGGACTATGTTAGAAAACAGTGGGCCTTTGTTAAACTTAAAGTTCCTGTTCTCGTCTAGTATCTCAGAACCTGTTATATCAGAAGGCATCAAGTCTGGTGTAAACTGAATTCGCTTAAATTCTAGGTCTAGCACCTCTGATATCGTACTTACAAGTAAAGTTTTAGCCAGTCCAGGAACACCTACAAGCAGGCTATGCCCATTACTAAAAAGAGAGATGATTACCGTTTTTACAACTTCATCTTGCCCTACGATTACCTTTCCGATTTCTGATTTCAATGATTGATAAGATGCCGCTAAGGCATCTACAGCTTCCACATCTGATTTATATTGATTGCTCATTATCCTTTTTTACTTTTTTGTTGATTCAATTACGCATGATTAATAAGACATGTATTTACTTAAATTCAAGACGAAGTTCTATATACTCAGCCATTCCTGTTGAGATGTGCTTCATATAAGTTGATGCCTTGTTTTTCGATGCAATACATAGAAATTAACAATATGCTTTTAAATCCCTCCTTTGAAAGAGTAGTCAAAAATAATTTCGGCATACCCAAAACCAAACTTTTACTTCACATATCTATTAATTTATAAAGATATTAACAGAAGAGCCAACGCACGGACAATTGATAATGTTTTAAATTGACCTAAATATTGGTCAAGGTTGAGTAATTTTGTGAACTTATTCATTAAAAACAGATTATTGAAACTTAGCATCCTTAATACAATTCCATATATGAGGTTCATCCTTCCCCTCATGCTGCTTTCTAGTATCACCCATGCGCAGATTCTTATCGACGGTATTGCATCAGAATGGCCTGCCGAAAACGTATATACAGACGCTGGCGACAATGGAAATCTAGATATACTTGAAGTTGAAATTGATGATAATGACGAGTTTTTATTTTTAAGGATATTATTTAATAAAGAGATTGATCTTCAAGATGAGCAGAATATAACCTTGTATATAGATGCGGACGGCAATGCGGCCACAGGGTTCGACAAGTATGGAATGGGTTCAGAAATTGTCTACAGTTTCGGGGAAAGGGATGGATTTCTGCGGATAAATGGCAGAAATCGATTCATCAATCACAGTGACATCGGCCTTCTTGCCTTACCTACGATTACCTCTAAAGTTTACGAGATTGCGATAAAGAAGACCTTTGATGTTTTCGGTTCTTCTTATTCGATGGAAGGTCCTGTTTCTATCGCTTTTGCAAATGAAGGAAACACCTTCGATATAATTCCTAACGAAGGAGAAAATCCCATTACGTATAAATTAGGAGGTGAAGGGACCACGGATATAGATGCTGACTTCATAGAAAAACAAGATGAAACAGACATAAGATTGTTATCCTATAACGTTGAAAGAGATGCTTTATTCGATTCATTCAATGGCAGACACCAAAAAGATTTAATCAGAACAATCAGTCCTGACATCATTGCTTTTCAGGAAATATACAATCATGGCCCGAGGGAAGTGCTTGAGAGAATCAAGGACGATGTACCTGGGATTGAAGAATGGGACTTTGCCAGTGTCAATTCTGATATAATGATTTTCTCTAAATACGATATCATTGCCTTCCAGCAGATAGATGGCAATGGTGTATTTTTACTTGACATGGGCGACAATCGACAATTGTTACTATACAATGTACACTTTCCTTGTTGTGCCAATGATTCCGGCAGACAATCTGAGATAGACAGATTAATGTCTACAGTCAGAGAACCAGAATTACTGAGCTCTATATCAAGTAAGCTACAAGAACCATACAGCATAATGATCACTGGAGACATGAATCTGGTAGGGCTCCAAGAGAACTACAATACTCTATTGACTGGAGACATTGTAAGTGAGGGAGTCTACGGTCCTGATTTCAATCCAGATAAAGATGGATCAGTATTAGAAGATGCACAGCCATTAACTTCAGGTGTTCCAGCAACATATACGTGGTTCAGCCCTGGATCTTCTTACATTCCTGGCAGAATAGATTTATTCATCTACAGTGGATCTAATATTAAAAAGAAAAATGCATTTGCCTTGAGCACAGAATCCTTACCCTCATCCATTCTTAATGCTTGGAATCTTGACGACCAGGAATCTTCAACATGGGCTTCAGATCACTTACCTATCGTAATGGACTTCACCTTTAACCTAGATGAAGACAATGATGGATATGACTATACCATAGATTGCGACGACAGCAATGAGAACATATCTCCAGGTGCAGATGAAATCGCTAATAACGGTATAGATGAAAACTGTGATGGTACAGATGCCACCACTAGCACCTCTGATCTAGCAGAAATCGGTCTTAAAGTCTTTCCTAATCCTGCGGGTGACCTGATCACCATCTCAGGCTTAGAAAATGATGTTGATTACCGCATCTATAACATGATCGGACAATCCATCCGTATCGGAAGAACTTCCTCCGCTCAAGTACCTGTCGTTGACCTAGAGCCAGGGTATTACTTGCTGAGAATAGCAGAAAGAAGCACTAAATTTATTAAGCAATGACAAGACGGTGGAAATGGAATATCATTTTCTGGTCTGTAGCTATTATCCATGTAATAGGCTTATATTTTAACTGGCCATCGGTGTATTTCACCAAGCCGATGATCATGCTTACACTAATTTATTTTTACTTTTTTCATGCACGTAATTTCAGCATTCCATTTTTTGCTGCACTTGTATTTGCATTAGCGGGAGGTCTATTTTTAATGTGTCCGGAGGATCATTTTTTCTTGTTGGGCCTTTCTTGTTTTCTGATTATGCAGGTGTTATATGCGGTTACTTTTCTCCAAGACCGAGGCCCTTTTCAGTATAAATCGCTTCTGCCCATAGTAGGTATCTTATTGATGGTTATATCCTTATTATGGCATCTCTGGCCAGGTCTTGAAGATGCTATGAAGATTGCTGTTCCTTTCTATGGTGTTACCATCGCAAGCATGGGTATTTCAGCGGCTCTCAGAGACAATACTAAGGAACATTATTATCCTGTAGCGATAGGCGCTTTTATCTTTATCTTATCTGATGCTTGTCTTGCGATCGATAAGTTTTCTGCTGAATTTACGCAAGCTACAATCATAATAATGATTTCATACATATGCGCTCAGTACTTAATCGTTACGGGGATCACTAAGCAATAATTTAGTCACAATTCCACACCCACTCCTCTAGTGGCGCTCGTTCTCCTTCATAAGAGAAGTGCCACCACTCGGTCCGTATCGTTCTAAAACCTATCTCTCGCATCATCGTCTGAAGGATATTCCTATTCTTAAGAACTTCTTCTGGAAGGTCATTGTGGTCTGTATGCGCGTCCTTACCGAAAAAATCATAGGGTGTACCCATGTCGAGCTCTTCTCCTTCTCTATCAACAAGGGTTATATCCACGGCCATTCCTCGATTGTGCATAGAACCTCGATGAGGCGGGGTAACATATCTGGCATCAGGAACGATGTCCCACAGTTTCTGCTGAGCGGGTCGAGGTCTATAACAGTCATATACTTTTAATCGTAAGCCGTACCTATGCTCAATCCCCTTATTCAGTTGGATTAATTTTCTTGAGATCTCAGGCCTCAAAAAACATCTTCCACAATCATAGATAACTTTTTCAGTGAAATTATCTGCCGTTGCATACTTAATGTCTCTTATTATTCCTGAAGATTCTGTTATCTCCAACCATGCAGAAGTATCATAATCGTAATAGACCACTTCTGGCAGTCTATCTGTTGTGTCTTTTACTTCTACCGGTTCTGCACTTGATTGTTGCGTGCTTGTAACCTCGGATCGGCACATAGTAAAAAGCAACAATACAACTATTGCCCATATTTGTGCTTGAGCATATTTTCTGTTTTCCATACAAGAACAATAAATATTATAATCATCAATATAGTCATAATGATTGTATCCCATTCTATCGACAGCTTAGCCC
>CAZFJO010000312.1:0-4363 GCA_964518915.1 uncultured Saprospiraceae bacterium | reverse complement strand
ATATTAAGGATTGTCAACGGTCAGAATCCGAAACCATGTAATCCAGGGTATATCTTAGACGTTATGATAGATAAGGGAAGAGACCTTACTCGTCTAGTCGATAAGCTGGTTAAGCTGGGATACCTGACAAGAACCACACGGCCAGATAACCGCAGAATGGTGGATATACAGATAACAGATGCTGGAATAGAGATCACGGAGCAACTTAAAAAAGAAGTTGAAAACTTGCTTAAATCTCAGTGTAAGATATCACAAGAAGAGTCAGTATTATTAAGTGGTTTACTTGATAAAGTAAGGGGGTAAAATAAAAAAAGCCACGAGAATACCCGTGGCCATAAAGCTATTGGAATGAAATGTAAGATTACCAGGTTACATCCCATTTATTCTTAGAGAGAAAAGAATTTAGTTCTTCCTCCACATTTAGTCTTAGCGAAGTATCCAAGTCCCCAGTTTATTTCAAATACGACTCCTGCGAAAATCGGATGACTTCCTTTATATCCTTCGTTGTATATTTCTTGAATGCCTAGAGGTGCGAATAATGCTTGCCCAGAATCATTGACGATGTCTGTTATACCATATTCGAAACGCAATCCTATCTTACCTGTAAAAGCTCCATCTGTTCCGATCAGGTTGAACCCAAATCCCAGAACACCTGTAATTCCATTCTTAAATTGATCTGTAACATCTTCTGACGTCCCAGGAAGACCTTCTCCGATAAATCTTCTAGAAGCGTCTCTCAGAAAAGAAAATTTAGGGCCTATTTCGAAATAGGAAAGATTCTGTTCATTGCGAAACAATACATAAAGCTCCATCGCCTTCATATTGAATTCCGCTTGTCCCATAAAATCTTGGTTCTCGAATTCTCCTTTGAAATCGCTGAACATAAGATCGAACGTGAATCCAGAATTTCCTTCACCTAGATTTATTCCGAACTTGCCACCATACGAAAAACCGTTGGATAGGCTGTAGTCCACTAAATCAGAGTCGGCAATTGCTTGATTAAAAAGGGCTGTTTTTCCCACTTGGACTTTAAGTCCAGCATCGAACCATACATAGGTCTTCTGGCCATACATACAACTCGTTAGCAACAAGGCTAAAATAGTAAGTTTCAAGTTTCTCATTTTCTATTATAGGTTCCGGGTATATGACACAATAATGAGTGTCATACCCTTAGTTAAAAAATCATTTTCGTATTTATTCTTTGCTTTTCTGGTATCCTAGATAACCACCTTCAAGGTTGTATATTTTCTCAAAGCCCATTTCTTCCATTAATTTGGCTGCTTTCGTGGACCGCTTTCCACTCCGACAGTACACAAGAACCGATTGCTTGCGATCATGATTCTCTATCATTTCCTTAAAGTTTTCATTCTTCACGTCGTATTCTGCAGCAGCGTCCCAGATTTTTCCATCAGCGATTTCTTCTGGAGTTCTGACGTCTATAAATAGTACATCCGTTTCGCTGGTTTTTAAGGATTGTGCGTCTTTCAGTGAAATAGATTGCACAACTTCCGTATCTTGACTGGGCTTACAACCTACAATGATTAGAAGCATAACTATAAAATGAAGTCGTATGGTCATGGATTTTAGTTTTATTAAACGATGGGTAAAAGTAATGTTTTCTCTTTTATTCTTGCATGTAGGCTTTCCTGTCTACGCACAAATGTTGTCGTCAGATCCTATATGGAGTGAATTCGTATCGATGGGGATTGATATTTTACAACCTTTAGATGGAAATTTTAAAATCGAAGCAGGTAATATGGATGACGACTTGTTTCCGCATCAGATGGTGATTGTAGAGAAAGACTATAAAATCTTAATACAATTAAAAACTGCTGAGGAGATGAAAGTCAATATTCCACATATATTTTATTCTAACCTGATGCACACACTCGCATCCAATGAAGCTCAAGACGATGAGCATGTTTTTATATATAAGTTGCCGCCGGTAGACGGAATCGACTGGCAATCAGAGTGTAGATTTATGCCTAAGAATCAATTGAGCAAAGTTGATTTTGGCATCTTGAAATCATACTATGTTGAAGACAAGTTTTTTCTTTCTATACTGATTTTGGACAATGATCTTAAACCTAAATATCAAGATCCAGTTTCTTTTACCTGGCTGTACGATCGAAAAAATAACCTAAAGTGAATTTATTCGTTCTGATTTGCTACCCAGGTAGAATGCATCATCTTTAAGCGCCAGCCTATTTCTGTATTGACTGCAAGGGCGCTTTCTAGCCATTGCCCCTTCGCGACAATGGTGTCACTGTCCATAAAGTCAGCATAATTGTGATAGGCGATCTGTATCGATTCACCATATTTTTCTATTGATATATAGTCCATTTTATTGATGCGTAAGGGCCTCGTATCTCGAGACAATTGTTGGCGCATAAACTTCTTTATGCGATCGTTGTCCCAGACTTCTCCGTTTTCAAGAATGACGAAGTCATCGGTGTGATATAGATGCATCTTAGTAGAATCTACACCTCCCCATAAATCATCGAATGCACCTTGTATCAGGTCTTGAGCAATTTTCTTTTCCTCCATCGTAATAGGCATTTCCTCTTTCTGCTGAGATTGCGAGCAAGAGAAAATGAGGAGCGCTAATAGGAAAGAATACATTTTCATAACGAATGTTTTTTTAGTCTAGATTATCTTTATTATTGTTTTAATGAAGGATAGATATTCTTATCGTGAAACAAGAAATGATAATATCCTGCTGCTATGCTTCCCAGCAAAGAAAAAGCCGCCATCATCCAGAATACGTGTCTATGCCCCGTTATCCCAGGTGATTCATCAAGTAAGTATCCCATAATAGGACCTGCGAATATATCTGGCGTATAACCCACAAGTGATATTATACCTACTGCTGTCCCTGTATATACAAGTGGAATCTTACCTTTTTCCATTACAGCAAAGTATAAAGCACGGGCACTATATACTCCAGTCGCAACAATGAAAACGGAGAAAATAAAAAATAGGGTATAAGAAGAAGTTATCAACCCTAAGCCATACAAGACCGCTCCTAGTGTTGTCAGCAGGAAACCTATAAACAGCCACAGTGTTGTCTGATATCTGTCCACAAGTAGACCTATCAAGATTCCTACACATGGACGTATAAATTGTAGAGATGTACCTATCTGTGCTGATTCTACTTCATCATACATCATAACCTCTTTAGCGTATAAGGAAAATATATCTGTTAATTTATATCCCACATAGGCACATAGAATTATAAGCATAAGCAGCCATACTGCAGGTAACTTGATCACTGTGCTTATCTGCGAAAATTCTAATTTATTGATCGTCGAAATTTTATCAATTTCATTGTCCAGTTTCATGTAGAACCATACAAGAAAACCGACTATAGAAATAAGAAATGTAGATATCCATATAACGTATTGAAAAGCATTCTGCCTTTCACTCAATGCCGCTTCGACTACTTCAGAACTAAGAAATATAGAAAAAACGACAACACCGAGAACACCAAAAAGTGCACCCACCATTCCTCTTCCACCATCTAAAAACCCAAATGCCCTGCCTTGTGATTTCGTTCCTCCCCACACTCGCGCAGCTTTTATCATAGGTGCCCAGAACAAAAAGATTGTTGTTAGTCCCCAGTACCCATACAAGAAAAGTAATGTATTGTACCCTGGAATGCTTCCATAAAGAATGCCACCCAGTGCGGTCATCCACAGCGATATAGCTATAAGTTTTCTTGGTTCATACTTGTCAGCAATCGGTCCACCGACTAAATAGGATACAAGAGCAACAATACCATAAACGGAGAAACATAGCCCCAGTTGGACATTGTTCAATTCGAATGTCTCTAGCACGGTTGGCCTGAAAATTCTCTGTAGGACGAAAGGCAAAATAAAAACTGATTCTCCAGCTAGAATAAGCAATAAGATATAAAACCAATTGGTCTGGTTGTGGGGCGTAGTTTCTTTCATCTGTACAGAAAGGTAATTAAAATACGTGTGCCGATAACCATTTATCGATTATTTATAAATCTATGTTTTTTAAGTGGGATATGAATGATCAAAAACAACAGTCGCACTTGTATATCTTTGACCTACTAATTTTAGCTTTAAAGCTACACATATAAGTTTAGTACAAGGCAGATCGCAGTTAATCCTCATATTTACGTATGTAAAGGATTGCCAACAATATTAGAATCAACTTTTAAAGACCATTACCATGTTACTGAAAGGTATTTTATCTAAGGGCATTATTTTGCTTACCATATTTTCAATTCTCAGTTGTTCTAGTGATCCTGTGGAAGATGTAATAAATGAAACTTTAATTCCGACAGTAGGAGTAGGAGATATTACATTTCAAGATTCAGGCAATAAGGTTGTTG
>CAZFJO010000311.1:1399-4382 GCA_964518915.1 uncultured Saprospiraceae bacterium | reverse complement strand
GAACCACATGGTCTTAGCCATGAAACTGAATCAATTATTGCATGTGGTGACGCTCCTGAAGTAAGTATTGATGGAACAGCTATAACAGGAGTTAATACATCCGTATGCGCCCCATCTTATGAAGCTGTTGCCTCTGGACTACCTCCAGGTGTAAATCATTATTTCTTAAGAACTACCTCTCTCGGAATAGTCACGGATGTAATTAATGGTACTTCGGTAACCTTTCCTATAGCTTGCACGGAAACACAATATTTTTATAGTTATTACTCAACCATAATTACCCCTACTGTGGGTGATGACATTTTGGTATTATATACATGTTCTGGTGATCCTTGTTGTTCTATTAAAGATATTCTTGTAAGTAGTAATGATGTTACAGGGCCTACATTTGTAAATCAAGATGCTGTGTTAAACTTAAATTGTATTTCTGATTTACCTAGTTTTTTACCGGCAGAATGGACAGATGACTGTACACCATTTGACAATAGAATTCAAGTTCTCAATGAAGTTCTTGTGTCAGGAGATTTAAACGAATGTAGCAGTGCTCATCTACGCAGAGAATGGACTGTTTCAGACGATTGTAACAATGAAACTACATTTACACAAAATATTTTTATTGATGCTGTGGATGCACTTACTGAAGCAGATCTTTTGAATCTTGATGTATTAGACGATATTCTTGACAACAATAATGGTGGAGTATGGACCTGTGAAGAATATCAAGATGCTTTGGCTAATAATGATTTCGATTTTTCATTTCTTTATATGGTAGGTGAAGGAGCATGTGCATTTGGAAATGATGTATTCTCTACCTTTTGTAATATAGGGACAGCCTATATATCATTAGAAAATCTTACACTTGATGATTCTAATCCTAACAACTGTAGACTGAATGGAGACCTCAATGTTCTTGCCGAAGCTTCTAACTCTGTCAATGTTCAATATTGGGTGGAATGTGATAAATCCAATGGTGCAGTAACCAGAGGTATGCAACTCACTTTAGCAGCTGGAGATCTTACTGCTGAATTAAGTAATGGAATTGTAGCTCTTGGAAATGATTGTTGTACTGAATGTAGGGTTGTAAGAAAGGTTACTCGAGGTGGTCCTGAAGATTTCTGTGGTTTTGAGTTTAGGACGCAATGTGTAGGAGAACCTGAGATTACTCCTGCTAATGGAGACATTACTTGTGGAGGAGATGTTGAATTAACGTGGGAAATATTTACACCTTGTGATGGAATTCTAACTGTTACAAGGACAATAACAATAGAAGAAAAACCAGAACCAGACTTTGTTAACCCTCCTGGAGACATTACACTAGGATGTAATGATGCTTCGACATATGCTCCAGTTCAGCTTAACTACACCAACGGTTCTTCTGGAGACTGTTTTATTTCAGGAACCGTTGATCCGGTAGTTGATGATTCAGGATGGGACGAGTGTGGAGGAATACAACTTGTTACCTGGGAATTTACAGATGAGTGTGGAAGAGTTTTTACACATGAGCAAGAAGTAGAAGTACTGGGTACTGAAACTCCTGTATGGATTAACCCTCCTGGAAATGGTACGATAGAATGTAGTGATGTACTTGCATACAATCCTGGACAATTGCAATTTTCTAACTCCGGATTAGTGGTGGATGCTTCATGTCTATTAGAAGGATTCGCTGATCCGGTAATTGACATACCTAATAATTTTACTTGTGGCGACCAAGTTACGATAACCTGGGGTACAGAAGGAGGATTATGTGTAGACCCTCTGGATTACGTGCAGACGCTTACTATTGTCGATACAGAAAACCCTACCATCAATGTGCCGGTTATTCCCACGATTGATGCCTGTGATGAATTCGATGTTCCTGACTTCCCATATTCTGAATCTTTGGTCACCTTGACCGAAGCTGAATTTGAAGCTGTAAGTGGATATACAGTTGATGATAATTGTAACTTAGATAGAGTAACGTACATTGATTCTGAAGTGGTGGTTAATTGTGTAATAGAAGTTACCAGACAATGGACAGTATACGATGAATGCGGAAACTCAACTCCTGCTACACAGATCATATCCATCGATGATGATACAGCTCCAACTTTAACACCATTGACAGGTGAAACTGATTTTGGATGTATAAATTCAGACATAAGTTCTATGACTTCCTTAGGATTGTCTATAGGAAGCCCTACAGTTATTAATGATGCTCAATTGAGTGCTGAAGGCAGTTCTGTTACTGAAACATGTAACTACACAATTACTTACCAGGATGCAGTAACCAATGCTGCTTGCCCGATCATTATAACTAGAACATTTACCGTATCTGATGATTGTAATAACATAGATACACAGACCAAGACATACACCTTAAATCAAGATGACTTTACCGTGCCTGCAGATAGTGATTCTACTGTAGAGTGTGAAGCAGATGCTATTGAACCTACCCCTCCAGTTGTAAATGACATATGTGGTGTTCAGATTATACCTACGGGTCCCATTGTATCCAGTGCTCCAGCATGTGAGGGAGATATAACATATACATGGACTTATACAGACTGTGCCAGCCATTCTCACGAGTGGACCTATACCTATACTATAGAATATGTGCCCTTTACAATACCGGCAGATGATGGCGAGGTTGTTGATTGTGACGGAAGCATTGTTGTTCCTACACCTCCTTCAGTTGACGATAATTGCGGCAATAACATAGTACCTACTGGACCTGTTATTTCTAGTGCGCCAGCCTGTGAAGGAGATATAACATATACGTGGACCTATACTGACTGTGAAGGAAACTCTCAAGACTGGGTTTATACTTTCACCATCGAATATGAAACATTTACTATTCCTGCTGATAATGGAGAAGTTGTACAATGTGAAGGAGATATAGTTCAACCCACCCCACCTACTGTAGATGATAATTGTGGCAATAATATAGTTCCTACTGGACCTGTTATTTCTAGTGCGCCAGCCTGTGAAGGAGATATAACATATA
>CAZFJO010000311.1:0-1299 GCA_964518915.1 uncultured Saprospiraceae bacterium | reverse complement strand
CTTGGACCTACACAGATTGTGAAGGAAATGATCAAGATTGGGTTTATACCTTTACCATAGAATATGTAGGATTTACCCTCCCGGTAAATGATGGTGTGACTCTGGAATGTGAGGATGATATCGTTCAACCTACACCTCCTTCAGTCGACGATAATTGCGGCAATAACATAGTACCTACAGGACCTGTTATTTCGGCCAGCTTAGCTTGTGAAGGACAAATAACTTATACATGGACTTATACCGATTGTGAAGGAAATACACAAGATTGGGTCTATACTTTTACTATTGAATATGTACCATTTACCATCCCTGCAAATGAAAGTGAGACTGTAGAATGTGCTGCTGATATCGTTGAACCTACCCCTCCTATTGTTGAAGACAATTGTGGTGAGAATATTTCTCCAGTAGGGCCTAATATCTCTGCTACGCCTGCTTGTGAAGGTAATGTCACTTATCAATGGACTTATACAGATTGTGAAGGCAATGTTCAGACATGGACTTACACATATACCATTGAATATACTCCATTTACTTTACCGTCAGATGATGGTGAGACTGTAGAATGTGCTGCTGACATTGTTGTTCCTACACCTCCTTCAGTAGATGATTTTTGTGGTACGCCTATAACGCCTACTGGACCTGTAATATCAAGTGTACCTACGTGTGAAGGACCGGTGACTTACACATGGACCTATACAGATTGTGAAGGAAATGCTTCTGATTGGGTTTACACTTTTACTATCGATAATGATGGCCCCACAATTTCTTGCCCTTCTACAGAAACTGTAGAATGCTATGAAGACATCCAAGCACTAGTTGATGCACATGTTGCTTCATTCAATGCCGGAAATAATGTAGTAGTTGCTTGTAACCTCACACATACTGTCACTGCTGATATTCAAACTAAAGTGGATAATTGCACAGATTCATACACGGTCACATATGATATCATCGATCAATGTGGCAGATCAAATCAATGTACTCAGACTTTTAATATCGATAATGCTGGACCGACAATTACTTGTCCTTCAGATGAAACTGTAGAATGTTATGAAGACATCCAGGCACTGGTAGATGCTCATGTTGCTTCATTCAATGATGGGAATGACGTTGTTGTTGCTTGTGATTTAACGCACAATGTTGTAGCTGTAGTAGAAAATAAAACAGACAACTGTAACCCAGATTATACGGTTACTTATACCATAACTGACCAATGTGGGAGAACAGATCAATGTACTCAGACATTCAACATCGATAATGCTGGACCTACCATTACTTGTCCTTCAGATGAAACTGTCG
>CAZFJO010000310.1:0-4383 GCA_964518915.1 uncultured Saprospiraceae bacterium | reverse complement strand
CGGTATTCATCCTACAATTATGTACTTACTTTTTTTTCTCCCAGCGGATATCAGCTCTATCGGCATTCAGACGGTATAGACCTAGTCTGTTATCTTCCTCGGGACTGTAGTCGAGAGACCATGCCCTTCCTCCGTGCCATCAACCCAGCTATGGTTTTCTTTATAAACAATGACCACTGGTTACAGCTCACGCATCAGCTCTATAAGTCTAGCATACCATACTACTGGATAAATTCGACTTTCACCGATTCATGGTTTAATAGACGCGCGATGGTAAAATCTTCCTGGGCTAGATCTCAAGCAATATGTGTCCAGCATCAAGCAAGCGCGCAGTTTCTAAAATCTAGTGGGGTAAACCAAGTATACGAGGTAGGAGACACGCGAATAGATACAGTACTGAAACACAAGGAAGAAGAATTTTCCGACAATATCATAGAATCTTTCATCCAGGATGAGCGGGTCATAATTTATGGAAGTATATGGCCTGCCGACCTTCCTATTATTAAAAGTCTCTTATTAAAACATCCAGATTGGAAGCACATCCTTTTTCCTCATGAGATATCAGATGACATGATTTCTACTTTAGAAGAAGAATTCAAGTCCACTTCCTTGTATTCATCAACAACTGAAACATCCAAGACTGACTGCTTGATTGTTGATACTGTAGGAATACTTAAGTATGCATATCGGTATGCATCTGCTGCTTATATAGGAGGTGGATTCGGTAAGGGCATACACAATACCCTAGAACCTGCAGCTTATGGTATCCCCATTGTGTTCGGTCCTAAGTATAAGAAGTTTCAAGAAGCCATCGATTTCATTACTATAGGGGCAGCCTACTCAATCGCGATGCCTGAAGAAATCACCAGCATTGATTTAGATAAGGCAGGCCATATCAGAAACATCTTACATGATTATTTTTTAAAGCACGACAATAGCGTAGGTAAAGCAATGGAGATAGTAGAAAAGAATACCTTTGTATAATGCTTAAGATTGACAATCATACCATTCTTGTTGTAGGAGATGTAATGATCGACCGTTATGTAACCGGTGAGATTACGAGAGAAAGTCCAGAAGCACCTGTATCTGTACTGGTAAAAGAAAATGAAGAAAGCAAGCTCGGAGGAGCAGCTAATGTTGCCCTTAACCTACAGGCACTAGGTTGCACGCCCATCCTTATGGGTATAGGTGGAGAAGACGACAACTTGCATAAACTTAAATCCCTACTTTCAGCAGCTCAGATCAATCACATTATTGTCAGTGATGAAAATCGTAAAACAACCGTAAAAACACGTGTGATGAATGGCCCTATCCACTTGCTTCGTGTGGATGAAGAAAGTGACCATTACTTGTCAGCTGAAAAAGAATATTTCTTCATAGAGACCGCAGAAAACTTGATGCTAGAAGAAAAGGTTAAAGCACTTGTATTTCAAGACTACAATAAAGGTGCACTTTCTCCCTTAACGATCGATAGACTTATCAGAAAAGCCAAGGAATTAAGTATCCCAGTAATTGTAGATCCTAAAGAGGAGAATTTAGCCTACTACAGAGGGGTTGATATCTTGAAACCCAATCTAAAAGAACTGTCATTCCTCGAAGGCAGACCTATTACGTGGGAAGAAGCCATCGATAGGTCCATATTAAAATCTATTAGAGAAAAAGCAACATGTAGTCACTTGATAGCAACACTTTCAGAACATGGAATTGTCTGGAATGCTCAAGAAGACCATGTTCATATAGAGGCAATAGAAAGAAACATATCGGATGTCTGCGGCGCTGGTGACACGGTTTTATCTACGCTTGTAGCTTGTTACATATCCGGTATCGATATGACCACAACCCTTCATCTAGCTAATATTGCCGGAGGTCAAGTATGCGAATTACCCGGAGTAGTAACCATCAATCTTGAAAAATTGCTGGTAGAATACCAGGCTCTTACTGCTTCTTCATAGCAGATTTATCTTCACTAGTAACGAAGTCAAGGGAAGCAGAATTTATACAATAACGGAGTCCCGTAGGTGCTGGACCATCTTCAAATACGTGCCCCAGATGACCTTCACATCGCTTACACATAACTTCGGTTCTAGGATAACCCAGTAAGTGATCTGTTTCACTAAGTATATATGTCTTGTCTATGGGTGCATAGAAACTAGGCCAGCCCGTTCCAGACTTATACTTTGTATCAGATGAAAATAGTGGAAGTTCACATGCCCGACAGGTGTAGACACCCTTTCCTTTATGATCCCACAAGTCACCTGTAAATGAACGTTCTGTCCCTTTATCTCTTATGACATAATACTCCATCTCACTGAGCTCTTGCTTCCAGGCATCTGTAGTCTTAACAACATAGGTGATTTCTTCCCCTTTTTCGTTGATAAAACCATTTCCTTTTTCTTTCTTCATCTCTTCTTTATGCACTGTTGCTTGCGAATTAGAAGCGCATGAGAATGATGAAAACAATATGAATAGAGATAAAATACGTAACATAATAAGATTTTTAATGTGCTTATTAAACATCTGAAATGCTCAATAAGATTTCTAAAATATATTAAAATTTACTTAATCATTCTTCTCCTCTCAGTCGCTTATCTTGTTTCTGAGCTATGGTTACAATTTTTTTCATGGTTCTTACCATGGACAAGAAGATGATATAGCAGAGCGTGAAAACGAATATTATCCATCTATATGATCCTGCCTCATCCATATTCAATCCTGAAAATAGATAAGCAATAAGTCCGCCACTTATTCCCAGTAACACGTAAGAAATGATGCTGTATAACCAGTATTTATTCTGAGAAGGAGCCGATATACTTAATACACTGTTGATCAATGCGAAGAATAGCAGAAATGCAGTAAAGGTCAACCAGGGCGATCCTGTCTTAATCATAGATACACCTAAAACAGAAAACAACTTACCAAATAGATTAAATATCAAAATGAGACACAGCACGAAACCTGCTTGTACAAAGGGTGAAACATTCCTGGCGAAAATCGATTGATCCTTGTTAATCATATCGATATAAAGATATTCTGATCATATTGTTCATTTTTTCTCTTCGATCACTTCAGCATAAAGGTCATAATCTTCGATGTCAATCACCCTAGCTTGTACGAAATCACCTATCCGCACATAAAATTGCGTCGCATCGATCAGCACTTCATTATCTACTTCTGGCGAATCATACTCAGTTCTTCCGACGAAGTAACCGCCTTCCTTCCTGTCTATTAATACAGTATAAGAATTACCTATCTTGGATTGGTTGTGATCATACGAAACAGACCGCTGTAGATCCATCAGCTCGTTGGCCCTATCCGCTTTTACCTCAGCAGGAACATCATCTTCTACTCCATGGGCTATGGTATCCTCTTCATGGGAATACTGGAACACACCCACCCTATCTATTTTAGCTTGCTTGACGAAATCAAGTAGTTCACCGAACTCTTCCTCCGTCTCTCCTGGATAACCTACAAGGAAGGTTGTTCTTATATGGATATCTGGCACCACTTCGCGGGCATACTTCAACAAGTCTAATTGCTCTTCTACCGTTATCTGTCTTCTCATCCGTTCAAGTACTGTATCTGATGCATGCTGTAGAGGTATATCGAGGTAATTACAGACTTTCTGTTGCCTCTTCATAACATCGAATACTTCCCTAGGAAACTTAGATGGATAAGCATAATGCAATCGAATCCATTCTATCCCTTCTACCTCACACAACGCATCCAACAATTCCGGAAGAGCCCTTTTCTTATATAGGTCCAATCCGTAGTATGTAAGTTCCTGGGCGATAAGGATCAACTCCTTGGTGCCCATAGCTGCCAGATGTTTAGCTTCTTTTACGAGGTTCTCTATAGATTTAGAAATGTGTTTACCACGCATAAGAGGAATGGCGCAGAAAGAACAAGTCCGATTACAACCCTCAGATATCTTCATGTATGCATAATGCATCGGAGTGGTCGTGGCACGCTCTCCTATAAGGTCATGCTGATAATCTACATCTAACCTTGACAGCAACCCAGGCAGCTCCATCGTGCCGAAGTAAGCATCCACTTCTGGAATTTCAACTTCAAGGTCGTCTTTATATCTCTGTGACAGACAGCCTGTTACATACAATTTATCGATGCCTCCTTTAGACTTTATATCTGCATAATTCAATATGGTATTGACAGACTCTTCTTTAGCAAGATCTATAAAACCACACGTATTGACGATGACCACATTGGCCTCTTCTACTCCATCATGTTGCACCTCATAATCGTTGGCTTTAAGTTGTGTTATGATATTCTCAGAATCCACCAGGTTCTTACTACAACCGAGTGTGATTACGTTGACTTTATCTTTCTTAAGGGTCCTGGTCTTCATATTCTTGATTAAGCTTCCGC
>CAZFJO010000309.1:0-4454 GCA_964518915.1 uncultured Saprospiraceae bacterium | reverse complement strand
TATAAGCGAGTACGAGGCATGGACAGGCTATTTCTGCTTCCGCAAATGAAAACGCAACTTCCTTCCTGTCTTCATGAATCAACCATGAGGGTCTCCCTATTTCATGACTGCGTGGATGGAAGACTGCAAGATCAAAGTGTGCTCCTGGTCTGTATTCGCCAAAAACATTTTCTTCATTGTCTATGAAGATGCTGGGCTCTTCTACATCTGTTAATTGATAAAATGGATTTTCATATTCCCTTTTACTTTTCTCAGGATAGAGTACTTGATTGATGGTCAGCGGATCGATTGCTGTATATTCTGTAAGCCTACCAGCCATGGCTTTTTCCCATTGGTTGTTCATATCTCCTTCATAGCCATGATCGAAACCACAATGGATCAATACCTTTTCTCCTGGATGTTTTTCTAGATAGGCTTCTATGTTTCTTGCTTGATTGATTTCTCTTCCTTTACCATCTTCATGTCCTTGACTTTCATAACCAAATATCTTAAATCCTTCTTTCAGCGCTTCTCGCAATAAATTGCCAAACTGTGGTTCTTTAGTATAGTAACCAGAAGTGAGAGAAGGGAATCCATCGGCTACCATCGTAGAATCTGATTTCGGTGTTCCGAAGTAAGTTTCTAATCCTAAGTGGGTATAGCCTTGTGCTTTCAACCCAGCTAAGAGTTGTGTTGTAAAAACTCGATGTTGTGGCATGTGATGGCCTTCATTGATGATAATAACCTGGTGAGATTGAGCTTGATCGAGTATGTGGCTTATTGCATTTTTCGGTTGGAACAATAGGAAAGCGTCTTTCTCTTCTTGTGTAATGGTACGACTGGGCCCACGCTCACCATCCCATAAAATGTGGGTTGACTTGACATCACCTATATAGGAGAAATCCCAGGAAGCAACTTGTGCACCAGATGTGGTAACTACAGAATCACGTATGTATGAAGAAAATTTATATGGATCAGGATCCCAATCGAAGCCTTCTATGGTGAAGTCGTATTGTTCATACTGAACTGCTTCTTCTTTGCATCCGAAAATGATCAGTAGACAGAACAGGTATAGGGTGGTTTTCATACTAAGTTATTTATTGATTAGCGTACTCAATGATCTTTGTAATATTAAGAAATTATTGTGAATTGAAATTATGAAATATTATGTGTTGTTGCTTTTTCTTGAATGAACGATAGGTTATTTAATTTCCGATTGGTGCCATGTGATTTTAGATTTTCCATTGTTATGAATGAATACTTATCTGCAGAAACAGTTGCGTATATCTATCCATACTAAAAGGAATGGCGCGAGAAAACAATTCACTACATATGTGAATTAGTTGTAGTATGTAATTTTATTTATTTCATAGGAAAGGAAGATGATTAATGTCACGTTTTTAAGAATCAGTGATTTTATAATAAAGAGCGTGTAACTAATGATATCACTTAACTAAACCCTATACTATGAAAAAGCAATATTTTATTTTATTATTTTTCCTATCCTTTATGTGCAATTCATGCACGGATGATCAGGCTACAGAGTATAAAATGACTGATGGAGACATTCAGAGCCGCCACCAAGCACATGCTCATCCAGCTATAACTGATGCTTGTAATCTTACCATATCTATAGACGCATGTTTTGATGAAGTGCCTATGTACATAGATGCCATAGAAGATGCTGTAGATATGTATAATGATTTATCTTATGTGGGTATCAATGTAAGTATTGTATCAAGCAATGCGGACATCCACATTACATGCTATGATATTCCTTGTTTCGGTGGAGAAGGCATAGAAGGCGGATGGGCAGGAGAATTCTATGATGGCGATGATGAAAGTAATAATATCTATATCAATACCAACATGCCTGAAGTTTTCGAGTGTTGTGGGGATGATTTCGATTTATGCGAAATGACTGGATTGGTTGTTCATGAAATAGGACATGCTCTAGGATTGAATCATACCAATGAACCGGATGGCGTGTATATTCCTGGAACACCTAAGAAAGATCGTCGATCCATTTTTAACGGCGGTAATTTCTGCGAATCTGGTTGTCGTTTTTCTCCAGGAGACATTGCTGCTTTAAGGTATCTACACCCCCCTTGTAATTGTGGGGTAGGACCTAATTTTGGGTTCACCTATGATGGCCCTACTTGTCTGAATGAAATCGAAATATTTGGCATAGAAGATCTTTTATTCTCCCAAGACCTGACTGTTGTAGAATGGTTTGTTAATGATCGATTGTCGATCATTAATAGTGGGAGCCAATTTCTAGAGGTAAAAGCAATAGCAGCTGGTCCTGCTCGTGTATGTGCAACCGTGGTTAATCAATGCGGCATTGAAACAACAGATTGTTTTTTCTTCAACATATCTTCTTTGACGGATTGTGAAGGCGGAGGTAATGATGACGGTCCATGGCCTGGTTTAGTGCCTAAGTAGAAGAGTGAAAATAGATGGAATATTCCATTAATAAGATATATCCTGACTCGGTCAAGGGAATCTATTTTAAAAATTGATTAATATTTTTTCACGTTTATAAACATGTGTATTATGAATACTTTAAACCAACTTTTTAGTAAGTTATTCTTATTCTGTCTTTTTTCAATTGTTGCCTTTTCATGTTCGGAAGATTTAGCCATAGAGAACGATGAGGAAGTTGTGATTGAAACTCGAGCTTATCCAGGATATACCGGTCCAGTTGATGATGTAGGTCCTGGAGATTATGGGTATAAATTGACCTTGATTACGGGAGATTGGGAGTATACGGGTAATGATTTACCTACAGGCCATCAGATCTGGGATTGCGTAAATGAGAAAACGAGAACATGGGTATTTAGAACCTATTCAGAATGCGATTGTATGTCGACACAATGGGATAATGACAACCCAGATGATGCTATATGTATCTATAAGGAGAGTTGTGTGGGCGGAAACTTCAAAGTGAACCAAACGTGTGATTGGTAGATGAGTTATATGAAAATAGGAGATTGTTTCTCAGCATACAGTCTCCTGTTTTTAATTGTCAGGATTCATGGTTAACGATTTACAGATGTTTCCTTAACAGTATAAACTCTTTACGACACTAGCTGACCTTGATCATCAACAATTTCTAAAGAAAAATCGGGATACCTGAGCTTAGTTTCATTTATGTTTATAAATCCTTTTGATGGATTAGGATAAGTGACGGTATTGAATGCAACAATATCCGAGAATGTGTATGCTTTATTATCAAATCTATCTCTGGTATCAATTATATATTTATTAGGTGCAACTTTTAGAATTGATCTACGATATCACTTCCTTCTGATTCCAAGCAGTCTAGTGGGTTTGCCTTAGCTAGGTATAGAGATGTTTCTCAAGAGGAATATCTTATTATTGATCACAACGATGGTTCTATATATAAGTTTTTCGATGGTGCTTTCAAGAAAAAACTGACCCTAGATGAATAGGTTGAATTCCAATTGGTGCAATTTATCCACATAATAGGGATCTAAAAAAGGTAGACTTTTAAGATGAATCTTTAACCCTCATAACTAGTCGAATTTAGAGAAGATCCGTATTATTATAAATTAAATCGAAAAAATATGGAATTCATTAAATCGATAGTATTGCTACTATCCCTTTTATTTATTATGTCGTGTGGAAAGGATAAACCTGCAGAGCGGACACCTGTTTTCCTTAAGCCTGCAATGGATATCGATGGGAATGAATATGCAACTATAAAGATAGGGGATCAGGTCTGGATGACTGAAAACCTCAAGGTTACTCGATTAAATGATGGAACTGCAATTTCCGAGCGTATTTCCTCAATCGAAGGAGATTACTGGTTTTTAAATTCTAGGACAGATCCTATGTACATATGGCCTAATACGGAAGATCTCGAAGACCTCCATGACGAAGAGTTACCTCAGGATTTCTATGGAATGCTATATAGCCATGCTGCTATTCAAAGTGGAAAACTTGCTCCTGCAGGATGGCGGATTCCTACGGAAGAAGATTTTAATATTTTAATAAATCAATTGAAATTAGAAGGTTTCACTAATCTGTCTCTTGCGCTGCGATCTACGGAAGGGTGGGCTGCAGGGCAGAATGGATTAGATGCCGTCGGTTTTAAAGTCTTACCTAATGGTTATTGTAGTGCAACAGGACAAGTGTTTACATCACAAGACCTAGGCACTTTGTTTACGATTGACACATCTGGAAATTTTCGCATGACTGTAAATTTCCTAGGCAATGCCGAGATAGGGATACGATTGAATGACAACAGATTCGGTGGAGGTGTAAGGTGTATTAAAGAGTAAGTTGTGTAAGTGTTGTTAAGGTGTGTACTTTACCTCAATTATCTTTTTATACATGAGACGAAGTATAAAAAAAATGGATTCACAATTTCTGTGAATCCATTTTTTATTTCTAGGGCTTTATAATCCTAGATCTATTTTCTCGCGGCGGCGTCTTAGGATGAAGCGGTC
>CAZFJO010000308.1:0-4472 GCA_964518915.1 uncultured Saprospiraceae bacterium | reverse complement strand
TCTTTTTTTTCATATCTGCTAATTTAAGAAGACACACTTATTTGAACACACTCCTACCTGAATCCTAAATTTATTCCGGTCCGGAATTCTAATGTATAAAAATCAATTTCTCTGTAGATATATTTTCCTTTTCTTGAATGGTTACGAAGTATAAACCTGAGTCTACATTCTGATTAAATTCAATTGTTTTGTTACCTCCATTTATCGGTCCTTGTAGAAGGGTTCTTCCTGATGCGTCAGAAATAAAAAACTGTCCATCAATCTCCCTATTTAGAACAACTTGAAATGAGGCTACATTTTTATTTCTAATACTGAAACCAAAACCATCATCAAGTCTGAGTGGGTGATTGATATGCTTGAATCGAATCACAGATTCCATTCCGAGCAATGTTTCTAAGTCTATTTCAGAAATAGAATTGTTAAACTCCATTTCAATTCTTACATCATCCTCAGATGCAATCGATGTTGACTTTGGAAATAAAATAACCTCATTGCTGTTGTGTAAACCTATTAAATCAGACGATCCCTGAGTAACAGATACGTCTACCAGATCTGTACCATCTGGCAGATCTAAACTAAGCATCCCTATATCAAGCTTGGTATCTAAAAGAGTAACAGTAATAGAATAATCATCTACGATATTAATCTTATAGTTAGCAGAAATCGCAGAAAGGGGTTCTTTTTCTGAATCTGAAGATCGATTCTTGAAACTACGACAACTGCCATCAATATCTGCATTGTCTAATATAATTAGATCTTGAATATCTCCATCCCCAACTTTTATGTTGTCATCTTCCTCCATGACTACAGAAAGGTTGTTGGTCTCACTTGTGATAACTTTAAAATAAGGTACCTCGACATATGTCTCTACACTTAATGCAAGTCTAGCAATAACAATTACATCGAGCGCAGAAAGTCTGCCATCGTCATATACATCTGCTATAGCTCCCATGTACTTATCTGCTTCTGGATCCCCAGATGATCCATAGACAATGTAATCTCTTACATAGGCACAGTCCATAAACTTGATACCACAATGTCTGTCTTCATTGGCAGGTTCTAAGACACTAAGTTTAGCCAGATTGTTATGCAGTAAATAAAAGAAAAAATATCTTCCATCGCTATCAGTGGAAGCCATTTTCATTTTTAACTCAGGTAAATCTGGTTCTAACAATAAAGTTTCGCCTCTTGCTGGACTTCCGTTTCGGAAATACACACTACCACTCACTTGTCCATACAAGTCACTTAAGCTGCCAATACAGATCAGCAACAGACATAAAAATACACTCTTTAAAAAATTCATATTATAGGTTTAATGATTACTTGCTACGATAGATAGTACGCCCCAGGCATCATAATCATCCTATATCATGGAGAATCTAATATACAATACACTCACGATTCTCCATTTAATACCAATATAAGCTTTATTTTAATAAAATGTTTAGCGAGTCTGAAGTTATGCTATTTTCTTACAAAAACTAATGACCGTTAATTAGAGGTAAAGTGATTTCTTAATAATCTTGAGCTGAGAGTGTTTGGTGATGGGTGGAGAGTGTCAATATGAGTTGTGAGTTTTTATATAGGATACAAATAACCGAATCAATCATTATTGATACATCCGTCCTCGTCGATTATCCTAAATATAGCTCCTGGGTGGAAGGTACAATTCTCGTTTATGGTAACTATCGGAGCTACAAGTTTCAGTTCATAAGATCCATTAACAGATACGTTGTCTAAGCTGATGTGATGTCTGGCATACATCGTCGTACTCGAAGTTAAAACCTCATCCTGCAAAAGATGATCTATGATACATCCCTCGTTGTAAAGTGACTCTATTTCTTCTTCTTCAAGAACTCGATCATAAAGCCTTACATCATCGATGGTCCCATGAAATACATCGGTCATGCTTCCATTCTGGTTTACCCCCGATATGCTTGATGAAGTTATGCCAGCCCAATTAAAAACACCTATCTGGAGGCTATCCAGTAAAAGACCATCCACATATACTTTAGACCACCCAGTGTCACTTAAACTGAGCATGAGATGGTGATCTAATCCATCATTGTATCCGCTACCTACACTATGTCCTTGAAATAATTGGCTGGAAACAAAAACACCTCCAGTGCCTGAACATCCTATACTTAGTGTATGTCCACTGGCCATCGGATCCACAGTTGAAGAACAAGAGAATAGAATGTTCTGCCAATCATCTTGCGGAGTATCGGTAGTAGAAAACCAAGTTGATAACGAAAATGCTGAGATCGCATTCACCGCAGGTGCGATGACATTGATATCTATTGCATCGTTACTCCCATCGAAATTATACGCTCTGTCCGAAACCTGGAATCGATCAAGGCTTAAAGACGGGCCTACTCGAATTCCATGCAGGTCGTTACTGCTTGCATCATTTGCGTCAGCGTTAAACGGATAATAAGCGATCAACCCCTCTTCTAGGTTGATGTTGTCCGACGTTACACCCGTCCATTCTGGCATGCTTGTCACCGTAGCCCAAGCTACTTCCTGCATTACCTGAGCTTGGGATGCAGTAGGCATATCCGTAAATGGCGTTCCCCATTCATTGCTCAGAGAAGTAGTCAGCCCCACTGGAGAAGCTCGATATATGGTTGCATACATTACACAAGCTATAAAATAGTTTCCGGCATTGGTGAGGTGAATGTCGTCGGTAAACAGATCTGTGTGACTTGAGATCCCCGGTATGTTTCCTGCATTAATCTCTACCGCCAGATTGTAAAAGGCCTGGCCTCCAGGCACCATCCATATTTCATCATCACTGGGATGTTTCATTCTTACACTATCAATGATTCCGGACCACATAGAAAAATCTGCTAAAAGTCTCGGCTGCCAGAGTATATTACTATTCGCAGAATTATCATAATGACAGCCTGTAGGTAAATCAGGAAGAGCCATTCCAGAATTTGTACAGTGCCAAGTCTGGTATATGTAAAAGTAGTTGTCCTGCCCTGTAGTATGTATATCCATATAATCGTAAAAATTATTAGCATACTCATAGGTCCCACTCCAAGTAATGTGATTGTGCAACGGCACTGCTTCTGTAAGAATTAAAGCATTGTAGTTACCTGTAGGAATGGCATCTGTATATGGCGTTCCTTGTGCACTCTGAGAATTGTTGTATTGGAATTGCAGGTTTGCCCCATTAGCAATCTGCTTTCCATATTGTGTCGTCCTTCCTGCATCTTCAGCTAAGCCTTGTACCATATGTGGCATATCATGGTTAATCAAGCTATGGCCTACATAAAAAGGAGAGCGCTCTTGCGCATATATGAGAAAGGTCGTAAGTGAAAATAGAAGGCAAGTCAGCGTACGAATCATATGCGTGTTTTATCTACTGGTTTTCTATTTTTGCAAGGGAAAACATTTGCGGTATTCCTTAGCATGTAAATGGACCTTTAAAATACGAAAATCGAAAGCAATGGCACTTAAACGGCATGCCTTATTCATAGAAGGAGGTTATAACCCATTTTAATCTAATGATAACTGCTTAACTACTGCACCAAGAAATTAACCCTCAAGGTTCCACATTGTTCGGTTACATCGGCTGGAGAGAACTTGTACTTGAAGGCACCAGTTGTGGCAATCTTGATGAGGTCAGAGTCTGTGGTATTGGATCCACGCTGGGTAAACTTAGCTGAGATGACTTTGCCGGCAGAATCTACACAGATCTTGATGACGACGGTTCCGGTTTTCTGAGAATTATCTGATATCGTAGGCTCGAATACAACGCCTCTATTCTGTAATCCACCGCCGATTTTTCCACTTCCCTTAGCGATATCGTCGAGCGCACTCTGGTCTGGATTGTCACTTGCATCGCCTTCGTCTCCTCGATTGCTTCCACTGCCTGTTCCACCTGAAAGCAACTTGCCAAATTTGTTTTTCTGCTCTTCGAATTTCTTTTTTTCTGCTGCTTCTTCTGCCTTCTTCTGTGCTTCCTCAGCAGCTTTTTTTTCTGCTGCTTCGCGTTGCTTTTTAGCGGCTGCAGATTCTTTTTCTTTCTTATCGTCGATGACTATTTCGCTTCGAGGGTCTCGGGTAACTACTTCTACATTTTTTTCTGGCTTATCGGGTTCTTGCTCTTCTACATCGGCAGATGTGCTGGCTTCCTCTGGCAGTGGTTTATTCTCTTCTGATTCTGAATCTGTCTGATCTTCTGTTGCTTCATCTTCTCCGAGATCCGCCTCTGCCAATTCTTCTAAGTCTCCAGCATCTATAACTCCGAATTGTACAAAGACACCTCTCTGCCCGGGATCAGGCTTGTTGCTTGTAAAGAAATACGGTAGAAACAAGAGCAGCAATAGAAGGTGTAGAATAATAGAAAGGAAGCCCGCTATGCGGCTGTTCTTTTTTTCTCCTTCTAATAATAATTCTTGAGACATGTCCTATTGTAGTTACTTCTATACTATCCTGCAACTTTTAGTTTCTATGTTATGAAG